>DASUOY010000314.1:0-9962 GCA_036276395.1 Pseudomonas sp. | reverse complement strand
GCGTCTGTATTGGCCGCGCCCAGAGCGTACAAAGCATCTTCCAATGTATGGTTGAGTTGAACTTACTCCGGTGCTTCCACGGCTCAGGAAGTGCTCGGTTTTTGGCAATCATGGGCACATGAAGCGCCAATATGGCGGCCGGCAGATCCAGGGAAACACGTGCGGCAGATCCCAGCTGATAATTATGGGAGGAGTGGAGGCGGAAGTCGGGTCACTGGTCGGCTGATTTAGTCGATTAAAACGTAAGCAGGTGGTCCGATAGCGCTGAACGACTGAAGAGGCAACGCCCAGTGACTGTCACCTGGCAACTCCAGCGCCAGGCGACAGCTAAGAGGAGATTGTTGTGCTTACTCGCTGGGCGTTTTATGGCCTGCCATCCTTGGCGGCCACCCTGTGGGCCGTCGCTGCGCGACGTTAAAAATAGCTCCCTGCTATTTTTTCAGCTTGGGATTGGGGAAGAACTGCACGGCCTGCACCTTGGGGTCGGCCGCCTTGGGTTTTAGTGCGCTTGTGTTGACCCGCGTGGGGATCTCCCTGGGCACCGAGTTGCCGCGTTCGTCCAGGGTGTCGGCATAGCCGCAGGCCACGCATTCGCGGTGCGGCACGCCATCGACATTCCACATCTGGATCTTGTCCATCTCGCTGCACGCCGGGCAGACGGCCCCGGCGATAAAGCGCTTCACCGTCACCTCGCTCATGCGGCCTCCTGGCTTAGGCCGAGATGGCGCAGCAGTGCGTCAATGCTGGGTTCGCGGCCGCGGAAATCGACAAACAGCAGCATGGGTTCTTGCGAACCGCCACGGGCCAGGATCGCTTCGCGGAAGGCGCGACCGGTGGCAGGGTTGAGCACGCCTTCTTCCTCGAACTTGGAGAAGGCGTCGGCGCTCAGCACCTCGGCCCACTTGTAGCTGTAGTAACCGGCCGCGTAACCGCCGGCGAAGATATGCGCGAAGCTGTTGGCGAAGCGGTTGTAGGCCGGCGGACGCAGCACCGAGACCTCGGCGCGGATGCCTTCGAGCACCTCCAGCACACTGCGGCCGTCGCCATGACTGGCGTGCAGCTCGAAGTCGAACAGGGAAAATTCCAGCTGGCGCACCATCATCAGGCCGGACTGGAAGTTCTTCGCCGCCAGCATCTTGTCCAGCAGGTCCTGGGGCAGCGCTTCGCCGGTCTCGAAATGGCCGGAGATCAACGCCAGGCCCTCGGGCTCCCAGCACCAGTTCTCCATAAACTGGCTCGGCAACTCCACCGCATCCCAGGCCACGCCATTGATGCCGGAGGCGCCGGCATGCTCGACGCGGGTCAACAGGTGATGCAGGCCGTGGCCGAACTCGTGGAACAGGGTGGTGACCTCATCATGGGTCAGCAGCGCCGGCTTGCCGGGGGCGGCCGGGGTGAAGTTACACACCAGGTTGGCCACCGGGCTGATCAGCTTGCCGCCGGCGTCGCGGCGCTTGTCGCGGGCGCCATCCATCCAGGCGCCGCCGCGCTTGTTGGCGCGGGCGTAGAGGTCGAAGAAGAAGCGGCCGACGTGCGCGCCGTTTTCTTTGATCTCGAACAGACGTACATCCGGGTGCCAGCTATCAAAACCACTTAGCTCCTCGATCTGAATGCCGTAGAGCCGCTCGACTATGGCGAACAGGCCACTGAGCACCTTGTCGATGGGGAAGTAGGCACGCAGGATTTCCTGGGAAATGCTGTAGCGCTGCTCGCGCAGTTTCTCGCTGTAGTAGCCGACGTCCCAGCTCTGCAGGTCGCTGCAGCCCTGTTCAGCGGCGAAGGCTTTCAGCTCGGCCAGATCCTGGGCGGCGAAGGGTTTGCTGCGCACGGCCAGGTCACGCAGGAAGCTCAGCACCTGCTCGGTGGATTCGGCCATCTTGCTGGCCAGGCTCAGTTCGCTGTAGTGGGCGAAACCCAGCAGATGGGCCAGTTCCTGGCGCAGGTCGAGGATCTGCGCCATCAGCGGGCCGTTATCGAACTGGCCGGCATTCGGGCCCTGGTCGGAGGCGCGGGTGCAGTAGGCGGCATACAGCTCTTCGCGCAGGGCGCGGTCGTCGGCGTAGGTCATCACTGCGTAGTAGCTGGGGAACTCCAGGCTGATCAGCCAGCCGTCCAGGCCCTTGGCTTCGGCGGCCTGGGCCATCTGCGCCTTGGCCGAGTCGGTAAGGCCGGCCAGGGCCGCTTCATCCGTGATGTGCTTGGTCCAGGCCTGGGTGGCGTCGAGCAGCTGGTTGGAGAATTTGCTGGTCAGCTCGGACAGCTTCATCTGGATCTCGCCGTAGCGCTTCTGCTCGGCGGTTGGCAGATCGATACCGGACAGGCGGAAGTCGCGCAGGGCGTGTTCGAGGATGGTTTTCTGCGCCACCTCGAAGCCCTCGGCCTCGGGGCTGCCCGCCAGCGCGGCGTAGGCCTCGAACAACGGCTGGTTCTGGCCCAGCTCGGTCCAGTATTCCGACAGCTTGGGCAGGCAGGCCTCATAGGCCGCGCGCAGCTCGGCGCTGTTGCACACCGCATTCAGGTGGCTGACCGGGCTCCAGGCCTGGCCCAGGCGCGCGCCCAGTTCGTCCAGGGCCAGCACCAGGCCTTTCCAGCTGGGTGTGCCAGACTGTTGTTTAAGCAACTCGGCAATCGCCGCGCGGTTGTCGGCGAGAATCCTGTCCACCGCAGGCTCTACATGGGCAGGAAGAATGGCGCTGTAGGGCGGCAGGTCGAAGGCTTGCAGCAGAGGATTGTCGGCAGTCACTCAGGTTCACCAGTTGCGCAATGGGTTTGCAGCCTTGCCCGGGCGGTCGATAGCGCCGGGGCAGGCCGGAAAAGGCCGGGCCGCGGATAAAAAACGCGGCCATGCCAGGAACATGGCTGCCATCTTAATTACAATCAAGGCTAGACGCAGCTTAAGAGGTTTCTATCGTGGCGATTCGTACTTACCAGCAGTTCACCCCCTTGCTCGGCTCGCGGGCGTTTGTCGATGCCTCCGCCGTGGTGCTGGGCGATGTGGAGATCGGTGCGGACAGCTCGATCTGGCCTCTGGTGGTAATCCGTGGCGATATGCACAGCATCCGCATTGGCGAGCGCACCAGCGTCCAGGATGGCAGCGTGCTGCATATCACCCACGCCGGGCCCTTCAACCCGCGCGGCTACCCGCTGAATATCGGCGACGATGTAACCATCGGCCATAACGTCACCCTGCATGGCTGCACGATCGGCAACCGGGTATTGATCGGCATGGGCAGCATCGTCATGGATGGCGTGGTGATCGAGGATGAAGTCATGCTCGGCGCCGGCAGTCTGGTGGTCCCCGGCAGCCATCTGCAAAGCGGTTACCTGTATGTCGGCAGCCCGGCGAAACAAGCCCGCGAACTGAGCGAGAAGGAGCGCAGCTATTTCCGCTACAGCGCCGACAACTATGTGCACCTGAAGGATCAGCACCTGATGGAAGGCTACGCCGGCTGATGCGGGTGAGACTGGATTACCGCAACATCCTGTTCGACCTCGACGGCACCCTCACCGACCCGCGTGAGGGCATCACCCGCTCGGTGCAATATGCCCTGGCCAAGCTGGGCATCCACGAGTCCGACCTGACGGCGCTGGAGCACTTTATCGGGCCGCCTTTGTTGCAGTGCTTTATGCACAGCTATGGTTTCGACCAGGCCACCGCCTGGCAGGCGGTGCAGCATTACCGCGAGCGCTTTGCCGAGGTGGGGCTCTACGAGAACCGCCTGTTCGACGGGGTCGGCGAGTTGCTGCAACTGCTGCGCGAGCAACAACGCAGCCTGTATATCGCCACCAGCAAGCCGACCGTATTTGCCGAACAGATCGCCCACCACTTCGGTTTCGCCCAGCACTTCAAGGTGATTTACGGCAGCGAGCTGGATGGCACGCGCACCGACAAGGTGGAGCTGCTGGCCCACCTGCTGGCGCAGGAGCAGTTGTCGCGGGCCAGCACCCTGATGATCGGCGACCGCAAGCACGACCTGATCGGCGCGCGCTGCAACGGTCTGGATGCGGCGGCGGTGGGCTATGGCTTCGGCAGCGCCGCGGAGCTTGAGGCCGAAGCGCCCAGCTATCACTTCCGCAGCCTGGCCGAATTGCACCAGGCTTTTCTGGGTTAGCCGTTCTTCTGGTAGATGATCTTCTTGCTGCCGCCTTCGCAGCTGCCGACCACCATATTGGGGTCGGTTGCTTCGGCGGTGGGCACTATCTCCAGGGTGTAGCTGGCAACGCCGGCGGCCTGGATTTTCACCTCGATCTCCGCGCGCAGTTCCTCGCAGGATTTCGGCGCGGCCAGCGCTGCGCTGCTCAGCAGGCCGAGCAGTAGGGCCAGGGGCCATCTAGTCATCATGTTGCTCCTTTGCTGCTGGGGGTATGACTTGGACGCGGTTTTGCGCCGGCAAGTTCTCGGCCGTGGTTAGAAGTTCTTGCAGCGCCTGGTTGCGCTGCGCCGCCGGCAGGCTGGCAAGGGCCTCGGCGCGCCGGTAGAAGGCCGGCCAGTCGCCGGCCAGCTGGCGGAACAGGCTGGCAAAGGCCGGCACCCATTGCTCGTAGAGGCCGAACGGCAGCAGCTTGGCATTGTTCAGCGGCGCCTCAATCCAGGCGTCGTAGCGGCCCTGCCCGCCCCATTCGCGGTCGCGCAGGCTGCGGTAGTCGGCGCGCAGGCGGGCGAACTCGGCCTGTTTGCCGGCACGCATCTGGGTGGCCGGCAAGTCTGAGGCGTATAGCTGCTGCAGGCGCGCCCTGCTCGCCAGCACCAGGGCGCTGAACTGTTCGCGCTGGCGCTCGCCCTGCGGGTCGGCGGCGGCCAGGCCGCGGGCGGCGCGCCACTGGCGCAGGCCTTCGCGCTCGACAAAGCTGGCGAAGGATTCGTTAAAGGTACTGTCGTCGGCGACATAGAGTTGCTGGTGCGCCAGTTCATGGAAGATCACCGCCACCAGGCGTTCATCGCTCCAGCGCAGCATGCTGTTGAGGATCGGGTCGTTGAACCAGCCCAGGGTGGAATAGGCCTCGACGCCGCCCAGGTAGGTCTCCAGCCCCTGTTGTTGCAGCAGCGCCGCCGTGCCCCGGGCGCGGCCCTGGCTGTAGAAACCGCGATAGGCCACGCAGCCGGCGATGGGGAAACAGTGCAGTTCCGGCGCCAGGGAGAACTCGGCGGTGGCGAAGACATTCCATACCACGAAGGGCCGGCCAATATCGGCGTACAGGCGATAGCTGCGGTTGTCCGGCAACCCCAGTGCGCTGCTGGCGAAGCTGCGCGCCTGCAGGGCCAGGGCCAGGCGCTGGCGCAGTTGCGGGTCGCTGGCCGGGTCTGCCAGCAGGGCGTCGATCGGCTGGCGCGCCTGCAGCAACTGCCAGTGGCCCTGGGCCAAGTGGCCGTAGTAATCCACAGTGCTGCAGCCGCTCAGCCACAGCAGCGCGGCCAGGGGAACCCAGCGCCAGAGGCGGGCGTCGAATATTTTGCAGATAGGTTGGATGCTCATGCCCGCCACGCTAGCGCATCGCCGCTGCTGCCTCCAGTGCGGGATAGGCGTAGGCTGATGGCTGCATGCCTGTTGCGGAGATTGCTATGCGTTACCTTGCCCTGATCCTTGCCGCGTCTTTCCTCGGTGCCTGCGCCGCCCCCGTGCCGCCGCGCGATCCGGGCCAGGCCTGGGTCGAACTGTATGCCAGCGCGGGCACCTTGTTGATGGCCGACAGGCTCGACGGCCAGCGCCTCAACGATGGCCGGTATTTTCAGGTGCCCCCCGGTGCCCATGAGCTGCAGGCGCGCTTGCAGTTCGAGGTGAACGGCGGCGGTGGCCTGGATGGCAGTTATGAGCCGCGCCAGGTCACCTGCGAGATCCGTGTGCGCTATGCCGACTTCGTCGCCGGCCAGCGCTACCGGCTGGAAGCCCGGCCCCTGGCGATGAAGGCCCAGGCCTGGTTCTACGATGAACAGCGCAGGCTGCTGGCGCGAGGAAAGGTCATGCGCTGCGGCACCTTCTAACGCGCTAACACGAGCCACCGAGCGCCCTGGCCCGCCGCTATACGCGAGCCCCTTGCGGTTTCCCCTAGCGGACGGGCCCCATGAGTTTTCTGCACTGGATGGCCGTACTCGGCAGCTTGCTGCTGATTCTTACCCTGGCCTCGACCTACCTGCGTTGGCTGCCGGTCACCACCTCCGCCATCTACCTCGCCTTCGGCCTGGCCATCGGCCCGCTGGGGCTGGGTATCTGGCGGGGCGATTTTGAGCAGATAGTCGGCTGGCTGGAGCACCTCACCGAAGTGGCGGTGCTGGTGTCGCTGTTTGTCGGTGGCACCAAGCTGCGTCTGGCCTTTCGTCATACGGCCTGGAAGAGCGCCTACCTGCTGGCCGGGCCGGTGATGCTGGCGAGCATTGCCGGGGTGACCCTGGTCGGCCATTTCGCCCTGGGCCTGGATCTCGGCGTGGCCATGCTGATCGGCGCGCTGTTGGCACCGACCGACCCGGTGCTGGCCAGCCTGGTGCAGGTCAGCGATGCCCAGGATACCGACCGCGTGCGTTACGGCCTGTCCGGTGAGGCCGGCTTCAATGACGGGGTGGCCTTTCCCTTTGTGATCTTTGCCCTGCTGTTTATCGAGCATGGTGGCAGCACCAGCGGCTGGCTGGCCGAGTGGGTGGTGCAGCGGCTGTTGTGGGCGGTGCCGGTGGCGCTGCTGATCGGTTTCTACCTGGGGCGCGGCGTCGGCAAGCTGGCGATCTACCTGCGCTCGCGTCACGCCGATGCGGCCCTGGCGCCCAACGACTTTCTCGCCCTGGCGCTGATCGCGCTGTCCTACGTCTTCGCCGAGAGCCTGGGGGCCTGGGGGTTTCTCGCCGCCTTTGCCGCCGGTGTCGGCTTGCGTCACGCCGAGATCGCCACCTCCAGCTATGCGGCCGTCCCGGCGGAAGCCTGCGCCGCCAGTCAGGAGCAGAACACCCCGCCAGCCCAGGCCGGCGGCCCGGCCGAGCAGGTGCCTGCGGCAAGCGCACAGGCCACGGCGGGGGTGGTGCTGCGGGAAATTCTCTCGTTCGGCCATATCCTCGAGCGCAGCCTCGAAGTGCTCCTGGTGACCTTGCTCGGCGCCCTGCTGGCGCTGCACTGGGACTGGCGCGCGCTGCCCCTGGGGCTGGCGCTGTTCTGTGTGATCCGCCCGCTCAGCGTCTGGCTGCTGGTGCGGGTGCGCGGCGTCAATGGGCGGCAGCGGCTGCTGCTTGGCTGGTTCGGTATCCGCGGCATCGGCAGCCTGTACTACCTGAGCTATGCCCTGACCCACGGGCTGGACCCGGCTGCGGTCGACGACAGCATCGGCCTGACCCTGTCCGTGGTGGCATTGAGCATCGTGCTGCATGGGTTGACCACCCAGCCGCTGCTGGACCGCTACGACCGCCAGCAAGCCCGCCGCGGCAAGGCCTGATCAGGGATTGAGCACGGCTTCCAGGCTGATCTCGGCCTTCAGTACCTTGGACATCGGGCAGCCCTCCTTCGCGGCCTGCACCGCCGTCTGGAAGGCCGCGCGGTCGGCGCTGGGAATCTTCGCCCGCAGCGCCAGATGCACCGCGGTGATGGCGAAGCCGTCGGCGAGCTTGTCGAGGGTGACGGTGGCGGTGGTTTCCAGGCTCTCGACCAGCATCCCGGCGTCGCCCAACTCCTTGGCCAGGGCCATGGTGAAACAGCCGGCATGGGCGGCGCCGAGCAGCTCTTCCGGGTTGGTGCCCGGTTGCTCCTCGAAACGCGTGTTAAAGCCGTAGGGCGCATCTTTCAAGGCGCCGCTTTGGCTGGAAATAGTGCCTTTGCCGTCTTGCAGGCCACCTTGCCAGCGGGCCGATGCGGTCTTCTTCATCTGAACTCTCCATTGCGGGGGTATAGGGTTCAGAGGGGCTGGGGCGGTACAAGTTCGACCGCTGGCGGCATTTGCGGCCTTTCTGTGGCTTTCAGGCGCTGGACAGGGCGGCCCTGTCCAGCCGATGTACTCGCCCGCCGCTTAGCTGGCGCTCAGGCGGAAGCCGATTTTCAGGGTGACCTGGTAGTGGCCGACCTTGCCGTTCTCGATATGCCCGCGGGTTTCCGTCACCTCGAACCAGTCCATATTGCGTACCGACTTGGCGCACTCGGCCAGGGCGTTCTCGATGGCGTTTTCGATGCTGGTCTTGGATGAGCCGACGATTTCGATTTTCTTGTAGACATGATGGTCAGACATGGTGGAGCTCCTTGGGTGGCGTAACTAAACGCTAGCCGAGAAAACGCCAGGTGGTGATACCGCGTGGCGCGGCCTGATCACTGGTCAAGAAAATGGCCATGGGCCGGGTGTTGCACGGGCCTTTGCGGCAGTCCGCAAATAGGCTACCTAGGCGCCTAGTTCGCGGCGCAGCCAGTCGGCCAGCAACTGCGCGCGTTTATCCAGCTGCCGCGCGGGCACCCACAGGGCCAGGCGTGCCGGGGTTTCGACAAAGCCCCAGGGGGCCAGCAGGCGACCGCCGGCCAGGTCGTCGGCCACCAGTTGCTGCGGTGCGATGGCCACGCCCAGGCCCGCGGCGGCGGCTTCCAGCAGGTAGTAGAGGTGCTCGAAACCCTGGCCATAGCGCAGTGCGCCGGCATCCAGGCCATTGCCCGCCGCCCAGCTCGGCCAGGCCTGGGGCCGCGAGCTGGTGTGCAGCAGCGGCTCGCCCAGCAGCGCCGCCGCAGGCGCCTGGCTCAGCCGGTCATGGCCCTGGTAGCGCGGGCTAAGCACCGGGCCGATGCGCTCCACCGTCAATTCATAGACCTGCATATCCGCCGGCCACGGCGGCTCGGCAAAGCACAGGGTGGCGTCGACGCCGCTGCGGCGCGGGTCCAGTTCGCCTTCGCTGGCCGAGAGTTGCAGGCGCAGTTCCGGCAGTTCGCGATTGAGTCGGTCCAGGCGTGGGATAAACCAGCGCGCCAGCAGGCTGCCGGGGCAGGCCAGGACAAAAGGCGCCTCGGCCTGACCCTGTTGCAACTCGGCGCAGATGCCGCGCAGGCGGGTAAAGGCGTCGCTGCTGACATCGCGCAGGCGCACTCCGGCATCTGTGAGTTTAAGGCCGCGCCCGTCCTTGGCGAACAGCGCCAGGCCCAGGTGTTCTTCCAGAACCCGCAGCTGCCGGCTGACCGCCCCGTGGGTCACATGCAGCTCGTCTGCCGCCAGACTTACGCTGTGCAGGCGGGCGGCGGCCTCGAAGGCGCGCAGGGCATTGAGCGGGGGTAGGTCTTGGCTCATCTGTGAGTTTTTCTGACAGGTTGCGGCGATCTTATCGCTTTTGCCGCGCGGCCCGCAGCTTTATTCTCTGTGCATTGCCCTAGTCAGCCGCAGCTGCTACGGCCCCACTTCACAGGAGAACGCCATGACTTCCTTGCGCAGCGGCCCCGACGCCACCGGCCTGTTCGGCCAATTCGGCGGCCAGTACGTCGCCGAAACCCTGATGCCGCTGATCCACGACCTGGCCGCCGAATACGAGAAGGCCAAGCAGGATCCCGAGTTCCTCAAGGAGCTGGCCTACTTCCAGAGTGACTACGTCGGCCGGCCGAGCCCGCTGTACTTCGCCGAACGCCTGACCGAGTACTGCGGCGGGGCGAAGATCTATCTGAAGCGCGAAGAGCTGAACCATACCGGCGCGCACAAGATCAACAACTGCATCGGCCAGATCCTCCTGGCCAAGCGCATGGGCAAGAAACGCATCATCGCCGAGACCGGCGCCGGCATGCACGGCGTGGCCACCGCCACCGTGGCCGCGCGTTTCGGCATGGAATGCGTGATTTTCATGGGCACCACCGACATCGATCGGCAGCAGGCCAACGTGTTCCGCATGAAGCTGTTGGGCGCAACCGTGATCCCGGTCGTCGCCGGCACCGGCACCCTGAAGGACGCGATGAATGAAGCGCTGCGCGACTGGGTAACCAACGTGCACAACACC
This sequence comes from Pseudomonas sp., assembly GCA_036276395.1. Taxonomy (GTDB): domain Bacteria; phylum Pseudomonadota; class Gammaproteobacteria; order Pseudomonadales; family Pseudomonadaceae; genus Aquipseudomonas. The sequence continues at coordinate 40 of DASUOY010000314.1, read as the reverse complement.
TTCTACCTGATCGGCACCGTGGCCGGCCCGCACCCCTACC
>DASUOY010000313.1:0-2646 GCA_036276395.1 Pseudomonas sp. | reverse complement strand
GCAACCTGCGCCTGGGCGCCGACCACGAGCGCCCGGAGTTCAGCTACGGCGCCTGGGCCGGCATGTTGTTCTCCTCGGGGATCGGCATCTCGCTGCTGTATTTCGCCGCTTCCGAGCCGATCGACCACCTGTACAACCCGCCGGAAGGCGAGCCTGGCACCGCCTCGGCGGCGCGTCAGGCATTGCAGCTGACCTTCCTCCATTGGGGCGTGCACGGCTGGGCGATCTACGCCCTGGTCGGCCTGGCCGTGGGCTATTTCGCCTACCGCCACCAGCAGCCGCTGGCGTTGCGCTCGGCACTCTATCCGTTGTTCGGTCAGCGCCTGACCCGTGGCTGGGTGGGCAATACCGTCGACTGCTTCGGCATCTTCGTCACCCTGCTGGGCCTGGTGACCAACCTCGGCATCGGTGCGCTGCAGGTGTCGTCCGGCCTGGAGTACCTGTTCGGTCTGCCCAATAGCCAGGGCGCGCTGCTGACGGTGATCCTGGTGATGAGCGCGGTGGCGACCCTGGCGGCGGTATCCGGCATCGAGAAGGGCATCCGCCGCCTGTCCAACCTCAATATCATCCTGTTCAGCGGCCTGCTGCTGTTTGTGCTGTTTGCCGGCGACACCCTGCACCTGCTCAACAGCCTGGTGCAGAACACCGGCGACTACCTCAACGGCCTGGTGCTGAAGACCTTCGACCTCTACGTGTACACCGGCCAGTCCGGTAAGAGTGAAGAGTGGATGGGCCTGTGGACCCTGTTCTACTGGGCCTGGTGGATTTCCTGGGCACCTTTCGTCGGCATGTTTATCGCGCGGATCTCCCGTGGCCGCACGGTGCGCGAGCTGGTCTACGGCGTGCTGCTGATTCCCCTGGGCTTTACCCTGGCCTGGCTGTCGATCTTCGGCAACAGCGCCCTGGACCTGGTGATGAACCAGAACGCCGCCGATCTGGGCAAGGCCGCGCTGGAGCAGCCGGCCATGTCCATCTACCTGCTGCTGGAGCATTACCCCTGGTCCAAGGTGGTGATCGGCGTGTCGATCTGCGTCGGCTTCGTGCTGTTCCTCACCCCGGCGGATTCCGGCTCAGTGATGCTGGCCAACCTGTCGCGCCAGGGCGGTGAGCTGGACGAAGACGCGCCGAACTGGCTGCGTATCTTCTGGTCCGTGGTGGTAACCCTGGTGACCATCGGCCTGCTGTTCGCCGGCAACTTCACCGCCATGCAGACCGTGGTGGTGCTGGCCGGCCTGCCGTTCTCGGTGGTGTTGCTGCTGTATATGGCCGCCCTGCTCAAAGCCATGAAGGCGGATATGCAGGCGCTGGAGGAGGCGCGACAGTTGCCGCCACTCCAGCCGCAGGTCAACCTGCAGCGCTAAACGACAAGGCCCGCCATTGGCGGGCCTTGTGCGTTATGGGGCTCGCGGTTTGCGCGCTGTAGGGTGCGCTGCGCGCACCAGGAGCCTGTGTGGGGTTGCCGGTGCGCATGGCGCACCCTACGGGAGCGCTTAGATCTCGGCCTTGGCCAGCTGCAAATCGACGTATTCGTAGGCGATCTGCAGATCACGGGCGGTGTCGAAGGCCTCGCCGGTCAGGGCGCCGCGCAGCCACAGGCCGTCGATCAGCGAGGACAGGCCACGGGCGGCGGCGCGCGCTTGGGCGTGTGGCAGCACGCGGCGGAACTGGCAGCACAGGTTGGAATCGAGGCGGCGGTCGTTGATCCGCTGCAAACGGCGCAGCGCCGGCTGGTGCATGCTGGTGGCCCAGAACGCCAGCCAGGTCTTTACCGCCGGGCCGCTGACCTGGCTGTCATCGAAGTTGCCCGCGATGATGCAGCGCAGATGGGCCCGCGGGCTGTCATCGGTGAGCGCCGCGCGGCGCTCGCGCACCCCGGCGCTAAGGCTGGACATCAGGTAGCGCATGGTGGCCTCGAGCAGGCCGTTCTTGTCCTTGAAGTAGTGGCTGATAATGCCGTTGGAGACCCCGGCAATCCGCGCGATATAGGCGATGCTGGCATCGCTCATGCCGACCTGATCGACCGCTTCGAGGGTGGCCGCGATCAACTGCGAACGGCGGATCGGTTGCATTCCGACCTTGGGCATCTGCTTCTCCAACAAAAGGGGCTTCCCCTGGATGGGCGCAGTCTAGGCCGGTTGTGATTGGCCAATCAATCAAGGGTGACGCAATGACGCAGCGCTTGTCGCTCTGCGGCTTGGCCCCTGCTGCGCCATGGCGGGCCATTCTTGCGGCGGATAAGGCGGCATGGGCCAGAGTGCGCGGACGATCGCCGCTTGTCAGGCCCCGGCGGAGCTATCGGTCAACTCATTAAGAAGCAGCAACATGCCCAGGGCCACGGGGGCGGCCAGCAGGTGCTGTGGGCCCAGGCTGAGCAGGCCCTGGTCGGCGCTGCTCAGCAGCGCGCGCAAGGCGCCGAGGATTCCCGGCGTCCGGGCTTGCTGGCGCGGCAGGCGCACCAGCTTGGCCAGCAGCTGCCCGTTGGCGGCGCTGATCGCCCAGTCGTCCGGGCCGACGCCGAACAGGCGCTCGCCCACAGCGTTTCTCGGGTCGAGCAGCTGGTAGAGCAGTTGCCCGTCGCCATCCAGCAGGCTAAACACCACCTTGTGCAGCGGGTTGCTCAGCTTGCCCAGAATGCTCTGTTCGAAT
>DASUOY010000312.1:0-2129 GCA_036276395.1 Pseudomonas sp. | reverse complement strand
AGCACCACCTTCAAGAAGAACCACACCGACGCCGAGGTCCTCAAGATCCAGGTCTGGCTGGAACAGCGCCTGGCCCAGCGCATCGTCATGGAGCAGCTGGCCGCCGAGTTCGGCCTGAGCATGCGCAACTTTATCCGCCGTTTCAAAGAGGCCACCGAGCAAACCCCCATCGAATACCTGCAGAACCTGCGCATCGAAAAGGCCAAGTTCCTGCTGGAGAGCAGCCAACAAGGCTTCGAGCAGATCACCCTGCAGGTGGGCTATGCCGATGGCAATTCCTTTAGGCGCCTGTTCAAACAACGGGTCGGCCTGGCCCCCAGCGCGTATCGCAAGCGCTTTGAAAATCTGCGCTAGGGATTAGCCGCTGCGTTCTGCCGCGCCGCTCACTACAGACCGTGGCGCTGGAAGATCGCCGCATAGCTGCCATCGGCGCGCATCGCCTCGATGGCCAGGTTGAAGGCCTCGGCGATCTGCCGGTGCTGTGGGTGCTGGCGGCTGACCAGGATATGCAGACCGTTCTCGCTAAGTGGCTGCGGCAGAAACTCCAACTCATCGCTTAGCCCGGCCAAGTCGCGGCTCAGGTGATAGCGCGCGACCAGCTCGTCTTCCAGGGTCAGCTGCACGCGCCTGGCGTGCAGCATGCGCGCGCCCATGGCGAAGCCGCTGACCTCAACCTTGCTCAGGCGCTTGTCCTTATCAAACTGGCTGCCATAGGCATAACCGCGCACCACCGCGATGCTCTGGCCATACAGGTCGGAGAGCTGACTGAACGGAATAGCGCTGCCCTTGCGCTGCAGAAAGCGGATGCGGTTGATCAGATAGGGCTGGGAAAAATAGCCGTAACTGGCGCGGTCATCGGCGTACCAGGCGCTGATCACCACATCGTAGCTGCCCCGTTGCAGCCCCTGCACAGCCCGCGCCCAGGGCACCTCGGCATAGTTCGAAGGGTAGCCGGCGCGGCCCAGGGCGGTGCTGACCAGATCCGTGGCCAGGCCATTATTCAGCAGGGTTTTATCGTTGAACGGTGGCCAGGGGTCGGCCACCAGACGCAAGCTCTCAGCCGCCACGCCATAGAGTGGCAACAGCAGCAACGCTAACAGGCAGGCACGCAATGCATTCATCCAGGCGGGTCCCGAACCGATGACAGCGGCAAACAACTCGCGCAATGCGCAAGCGCCGCTTAGGTGGCAGCAGATAGTGGCCCAGGCGCCGCGCGGATACCACCGCTTACGTTAAGATGCGCGCAGTTTTGCGCCGGAACTTCGGCGCGGGTCGCAGGTTGAGGAAGGTGCTGTGCGCATAACAGATGTGGTGATTATCGGTGCCGGCGCCGCCGGGCTTATGTGCGCGGCCACTGCCGCCGGACGCGGGCGCCAGGTGCTGCTGCTGGATCACGCCAACAAGGCCGGCAAGAAGATCCTGATGTCGGGCGGCGGGCGCTGCAATTTCACCAATATGTACTGCGAACCGAGCAACTTCCTCTCGCACAACCCGCACTTCTGCAAATCCGCCCTGGCCCGCTACAGCCAGTGGGACTTTATCGCCCTGGTGGCCAAACACGGCGTGCCCTACCACGAGAAGAAGCTCGGCCAGCTGTTCTGCGACCACAAGGCCAACGCCATCCTCGACCTGCTGCTGGCCGAGTGCGCCGAGGCCGGCGCCGAGCTGCGTCTGGACACCTCGGTGGGCGAGATTGCCAAGACCGACAACGGCTACCAGCTGCAGACCAGCGCCGGGCCGATCACCTGTCAGTCCCTGGTGATCGCCACCGGCGGCCTGTCGATCCCGACCCTGGGCGCCACCGGCTTCGGCTATCAGGTGGCCAAGCAGTTCGGCCACGAGCTGTTGCCGACCCGCGCCGGCCTGGTGCCGTTCAGCATCACCGATCCGCAGCTGAAAACCCTGTGCGCCGAACTGTCCGGCACCTCGGTGGAGGATTGCGTGGTGAGCTGTAACGGGCAGAGCTTCAAGGAAAATATCCTGTTTACCCACCGCGGCCTGTCCGGGCCGGCGATCCTGCAGATTTCCTCGTTCTGGCAGCCCGGCGACACCGTGCATATCGACCTGCTGCCGCATATCGACCTGCCCGAGTGGCTGGCCGAGCAGCAGCGCGAACGGCCCAACAGCGA
>DASUOY010000311.1:0-4389 GCA_036276395.1 Pseudomonas sp. | reverse complement strand
CGCGCCGCCAGCTGGTCGCCCATCTCCGGGCTGTCGAGCTGGTTGTTGGCAGCGCCGGCGACGGCCGCGCAGCGCAGCTGGCCGACCGTCTGCGGGTTGATCGCTCCGCCCAGGCCGCAGGGCGCGAGGATGTCGCAGGGGGTGGTGAGCAAGGCGTCGCAAGCCACCGGCCGGGCGCCCAGTTGCTCCACCGCCAGTTGCACCCGGCCGTTGTCCAGGTCGCTGACCAGCAGTTCGGCGCCGGCGGCGTGCAACTGCTCGGCCAGGGCAAAACCGACATGGCCGAGGCCCTGGATGGCCACCCGCAGCCCCTCCAGATTGTCGCCGCCGAGGCGCGCCATGGCGGTGGCGCGAATCCCGGTGAACACGCCCATGGCGGTATGCGGCGAGGGGTCGCCCTCGCTGGTGGTGCTGGTGACATGCTGGGTGTGCTGGGCGATGCAGTCCATGTCGGCGCTGGAGGTGCCGCTGTCCATGGCGGTGATGTAGTGGCCGTTAAGGGTCTCGATAAAGCGGCCGAAGGCCTCGAACAATGCTCCGCGGTTGTCCACATGGGCCGGGCGGATGATCACCGCCTTGCCGCCGCCCTGATTAAGGCCGGCCAGCGCGGCCTTGTAGCTCATGCCCTTGGCCAGACGCAGGGCGTCCTCGATGGCGCTCTGCTCGTCGGGGTAAGGCAGGTAGCGGCAGCCGCCCAGGGCGGGCCCCAGGCGGCTGTTGTGGATGGCGATAATGGCCTTGAGGCCGCTTCGCGGATCCTGGGCGAAGTGCAGCGACTCCAGCCGGGTGGTTTCCATCATGGCGAACATGCAGTGGCTCCCGTACTGATTTGCTTCTCAGTATAGGCAGGCGTCCGCAGCCCATTGCTCCAGTGGTCAGCTCGGCATTCGGCCAACGCAGCACTGGACGCCAGCCCGGCCCTTGACTACAAAGCCAGAACCACCGGGAGACTCTAATGACCCCACGCGCCGCCTGCTTTGCCTGCCTGGACCGCCAACCCCCTGCCATCTTCGAGGCGGCGCTGTGGATTGCCGCCGAACATGATCCCGGCGTGCAGCCGGCCGCGGTGCTGCGCGACCTCGATCAGCTGCAGCAGCAGGTCAGCCGCGCGCTGCCCGCATTGCCGCCGGCGGAACTGGCGCAGGCGCTGCTGCGCCGCCTCAGCGAGCTGGATTTTCACGAGGACGCCGACAGCCCCCTGCGCCCCCGCGCGGCCCTGCTGCATCAACTGTTACTGCGCCGCCGCGGCCAGCCCTTGAGCCTGGCGCTGCTGGCCCTGGAACTGGCCCAGCGCCTGGGGATTGCCCTGCAGGGGGTGAATTTTCCCGGGCACTTTCTGTTGCGCGTGCCGGGCGCCGACCACCTGCTCGATCCCTGCAGCGGCCGCCGCCTGTATACCCGCGAATGCCGCGAGCTGCTGCAACAACACCTGGGGCCCAAGGCCGAACTCAACGCCAAGCACCTGCTGAGCTGCGACGCCGCCAGCATGCTGCAACGCCTGTCGCGCAACCTGCGCCAGCTGCATCAACTGGCGGGAGACCCACTGGCGGCGCTCAAGGATGCCGAACGGGTTCTGCAACTGGGTGTGGCCACGCTGGCCGACCATCTGGCCCGCGCCGACTTGTACCAGCAACTGGACTGCCCCCAGGGCGAGCGCTTCGATCTGCAGCACGCCCTGCTGCTCTGCGACGACCCGGCGCAGCGCCTGCAACTGAGCCAGCGCCTGCGCCAGCTGCACAGCAGCGCGGCGCTGCATTAACAGGCTGTTAAGCCAGCGCTCAATGGCTAGGGTGCGCATGGCGCACCCTACAAGCTCAGGCGTTAAAGGAAACCCAGCGCCTTGGCCTTGGCCACCGCCTGGGTGCGCCGCGCCACGCCGAGTTTGCCGTTGATCCGGCGGGCGTGGGTCTTGACCGTGTGCAGGGAGATAAACAGGCGCTCGGCCACTTCCTGGTTGGACAGGCCCTGGGCGATCAGGCCGAGCACCGCCAGCTCGCGGCTGCTCAGCTGCATAGCCGCGCAGCCGGGGGTGGCGGCCGGCTGGCCGGCGTGCTCGGGCTCGCTCACGGCAAACCACAGGCACTGGTAATCCAGGCGCAGGCGCAGGGCCTGGGCGGCCTGGCGCGCCTGCTTGACCGCCGCCTCGTCGTCATCCAGCGCGCAGGCTTGTGCATAGCTCAGCCACAGCTCGCAGGCCAGCGCCTGGCGGCCCTGGCTCAGGGCCTGCTCGAGCAGGGCACGCAGGGGCTCGCGGACATCCTCGCCAAGCTGCAGGTCGAGCTGCAGCAACAGCGCCTGGAAGCGCGGAATCAGCTCGGGAAAATTCGGTGGCGGCAGCATGGCCTTGACCCGCCGGGCGTAGCCAAGCACCCGGGTGGCGGCTTCGCGGGCGCGCTGTACGTGGCCCTGGCGCAACCACAGGCAACTGCTGGCCAGCAGCAGGGTGCCACGATAGATGGTCTCGCAGACCTTGTGCCGCTGCATCAGCCGTTCGCCTTGTGCCAGCAGGGCGAAGGCCGCGGCCAGGTCGCCCTGCCCGGCGGCCAGATCGGCCAGGCCCAGATAGCCATGGAAGGCCCCCGGATCGCCGCAGCGCAGGGCATCGTCGAGGCCGGACTGCAGCAGCCGCGCGGCTTCCTCGCGACGCCCCTGGCGCAACATCAGGCGGCCCAGGCGCAGCTGCATGCGCCCCAGCACCGGGGTCTGGCGCAACACCGCCAGGTCGCTGGACAGCAGCACCCGCTGGAGCAAGGCCTCGGCCCGGGCGAACTCGCCACGGGCTTCCAGCAGCAGGGCATGGTCGAGTTCCAGCAGGGCCTCGAACACCAGGCTGCCGCAGGCCCGGGCCTGCCTCAGCGCCTCGTAGCTGAGCTGATGCGCCAGCTCCAGATCGCCCTCGCCGATCGCCACCTGAGTCAGCACCGAGCGGCATAGCAAGGCCTGCGCCCAGGCGCTTGGCGGCAGGTTCGCCAGAGCCTCCAGCAACTGTTCGCGGCTGCTGACCGCGCAACCGCGGCCATAGGCGGCAATCCCCTGGATCGCCTGCCACTGGGCAAACAACTCCTGGGTGCGCAGGCCATCGCTGCGCGGCTGAAAGCGCGCCAACTGGTCGACGCAGGCCTGCGCCTCATCCAGCCGGCCAACCAGCAGCAGCACCCAGGCATTCAGCAGAATCAACCGTGGCGTACTCAGCAGCAGGCTTTCCGGCAGCTCCGCGCGCCAGCCGAGAATCAGCGCCAGATCCTGGCCTTGCAGCAGTTGTTCTTCGGTAAAACGCTCGAGAAAGCTGCCGGCCACCTCGGGTTGGCCACCGAGCAGCGCATGTTCCACCGCCGCGCGGATATCGCCCTGGGCGGCGAACCACTGGCTGGCATGCAGGTGCAGGCTGGTGCAGGGTAACGCCCGGGCCTGGCCGCGCAGCAGCGCCGCCACCGGGGCGAACAGGCTAAACCAGCCCTTGTGCTGTTCCAGTTCGTGGATAAAGGCGCCGCGTTCGGCCAGCTGGCGCATCCACTGCCCACCCTCGCCGACGCCGAACAGGTGCTCGCACAGGCTGTGATTGAAGCGTGGCAGCTGGGCCAGTTGCTGCAGGATTTGCCACAGCTCGGGCGGCAAGCCCTGCAGCACCTCGCGCTGGAGGTAATCGCGGAGCAACTCGCCGTGCTCCTCCGCCAGTGGCGCCGGCGCCGTATCCGGCTCGCCCTGGGCCGCCAGCAACCGCAGACGCAGGGCCGCCGGCCAACCCAGGGTGAGCCCGTGCAGCGCCTCGGCCCAGGCACTGCGCTGTGGTTGCAGCTGGGTCAGCCAGGCCGCCACCTCGGCGGCGCTGAACAACAGGTCGCTCGGCCCCAGCTCGAGCAGCTCGCCCTCCAGCAGCAGGCGCGGCAGGTTGCACGCCGGCCGCCGGCGACTGCCCAGCCACCAGTTCAGGCCCTCCGGCGCGGCATTCAACAGTTGATCCAGGTAGGCATCCAGCTCGGCCGGCGGCGCCGCCGGATAGTCGTTGAGCATCAGCCACAGGCGTCGCGGCTCTTGGCTCAGGGCCGCGAGCAACTCCCCAGGGCTTAGCTGCCCAGGGTAGCCCAGGGCCTGCATCAGCAACCTGCCGAACTGAGCCACATCCAGCCCGGCCGCGCAATTAAGCCAGAGCAGTTCATGGTCCGGCGGACAGTGGCGGGCGCAATCGGCCAGCAGCACGCTCTTGCCGAAGCCGGCCGGGGCAATCAGCAGGCGCAGCCGGCAGTCATCGGCCAGCAGCCGCTGCAACAGTGCCTGGCGCTGGATATGCCCGGGCGGCTGGCGCAGCGGCCGACCCTGGCCGCAGGACGGCGCAGCGATAAGCGGAGATGGCGCGTAGGCGGTCATAGAGTCGGCGGCTACTGCTGAAGC
>DASUOY010000310.1:0-5446 GCA_036276395.1 Pseudomonas sp. | reverse complement strand
CTCGCGGGTCAGCCTGGCGCGCGCCACCTCGATATCGGGAATGATGCCTTGAGCCTGGATCGAGCGTCCGTTGGGGGTGAAGTACAGCGCCGTGGTCAGTTTCAGCGCGCGGTCGTTGTTCAGCGGCAGCACGGTCTGCACCGAGCCCTTGCCGAAGCTGTCGGTGCCCATCAGTACGCCGCGCTTGTGGTCCTGCAGGGCGCCGGCGACGATTTCCGAGGCCGAGGCGCTGCCGCCGTTGATCAGCACTACCAGTGGTACGCCTTCGCTGGCGTCGGCCGGGTCGGCGGAGAAGCGCAGTTCGGAGTTGGCGATGCGCCCTTCGGTGTAGACGATCAGGCCTTTCTTGAGGAAGTGGTCGGACACTTCCACCGCCGCCTGCAGCACGCCGCCCGGGTTGTTGCGCAGGTCCAGCACCAGGCCGCGGAGCTTCTTGCCGTTGTCCTTGCGCAGCTTGGCCAGGGCCTTGCCCACGTCCTCGCCACTGTTGACCTGGAACTGGGTGATGCGCACATAGCCGTAGCCATCGTCGAGCAGCTGGCTCTTCACGCTGCGGACCTTGATCACCGCGCGGGTCAGTTCCAGGTCGAACGGCTTGCCGCCTTCGCGCACCAGACTGAGGATGATCTTGCTGCCGGCTTTGCCGCGCATCAGGTCGACGGCTTCCATCAGCGACAGGCCCTTGGTCGGCTTACCGTCGATCTTGACGATCAGGTCACCCGGTTGAATCCCGGCTTGCGAGGCGGGGGTATCGTCGATCGGCGATACCACCTTGATAAAGCCGTCTTCGCTGCCGACCTCGATACCCAGGCCGCCGAACTCACCACTGGTGCTCTCCTGCAGGTCGCGGAAGGCCTCCGGCTCCAGGTAGGCGGAGTGCGGGTCGAGGTTGCTGAGCATGCCCTTGATGGCATTCTCCAGCAGGGTCTTGTCGCTGACCGGCTCGACATAGGCCGACTTGATGCGATCCATCACCTCGGCAAAGGTGCGCAGGTCATCCAGCGGCAGTGGCGCGCTGTCATTGGCGCTGGCAGGGCTTGCAGCCGGCGCGGCGAAGGCCTGGGAGGCGCCAGCCAGCAGGCTGAGGGCCAGAGCGAAAGCGCTGAGGCGGAACAAATGCGGCATGTCGAACTTACTCCTGTCCTGAATCGGTAAACGCAGCGTCTTGCAACGGCTTGCTATCCCTGCGAGCGACACCACTGAGCGGGGTCGCTGGGGCGGCCCTGCTGGCGAATTGCGAAATACAGTGCGGGGCTCTCTTGGCCGCCGCTGTTGCCCACTGTGGCGATGGGTTCACCGGCCTTGACCAGGTCGCCGGCATCTTTCAGCAGGCTCTGGTTATGCCCGTACAGGCTCAGGTAGCCATTGCCATGATCGAGAATCACCAGCAGCCCGGCGCCACGCAACCAGTCGGCGAATACCACGCGGCCGCCGTGCACGGCGCGCACCTGGCTGCCGGCTGAGGCACCGATCAATACGCCGTCCCATTTGCTGCGGGCATCGCCACGGGGGCTGCCATAACGCGCCACCAGGCGCCCGTCGACCGGCCAGGGCAGCTTGCCGCGGGCCTTGGCAAAGGGCCCGCCAACGCTGGCGCCGGAGCTGACCAGGGGGCCGCTGCTGGCGGGCGTGGCGGCGCGACGCGGCTGTTCGCGCTCGGCCAGCAAGGCCTGCTGGCGCGCCGCCTCGGCTTCGCGGGCCTGGCGGGCGAGGGTTTCTTCGATGGTTTTCAGCACGCGGCTGACCTGGGCCTGGTCCTGCTGGCGGGCCTTGAGCTTCTGGTCGCGGGCGGCGAATTCCTTGTTTAGCTTGGTCAGGGCCTGCTGGCGCTCCTTGCGCACCGTGGCCAGCTGTTCGCGGCGACCATCCAGGGCGCTTTTCTGCTCCAGCAACTGGCTTTGCTGGTTGGCGATGTCCAGTTCGATATTGGCCAGCTGGCGCAGGGTTTCGTTGAAGGTGGCGAGCTGTTCCATGCGCGCTTCACTGAGGTAGTCGTAATAGCTCAGGGTGCGGGAGAACTTTTCCGGGTTCTGCTGGTTGAGCAGCAACTTGACGTATTCCTGGCGACCGCTCTGGTAGGCGGCGCGGGCCTGGATGCCGATCAGCCGCTGTTGCTCAAGGCGCGCGCCTTCGAGTTTTTTTTTCTCGGTGTCGAGGCGCTGGATTTCCTCCTCGCTCTTCTTCAGGTCCTGCTGCAGGCCCTGGACCTGCTTTTCCAGCTGGCCCATTTCGCTTTCGGTTTTTTTCAGCTCCTGCTGCACGCCGGATTTTTCCTGCTGCAGCTTGTCCAGCAGCTTTTTCAGTTCGGCGATATCGGCGCGGGCGGCCTCCAGCTGTTGCTGGGCGGCGGCCTTCTCGTCGGCAAGGGCCGGCGTAAACACCAGGGTCAGGAAAATCAGGGCAAGGGCGCGAAACATGGGGCTGGCAGCACCTGGAACAAGGACGCGCCTAGTATGCCTAAAAAATGGCCGGGAGCCATTTTTAACGTTGCGCAGCGACGGCCAGAAGGGTGGTCGCCATGGATGGCAGACCATAAAAAATGGCCGGGAGCCATGGTTAACCTCGCATAGCGACGGCCCGAAGGGTGGCCGCCATGCTTGGTAGGCCGCTTCCGGAGGTTGCCCGGGCGGCGGGTTGTTGGGCTTCGCGGCGCTCGGCCCAACCTGCGCAGCTTTAGTTCAGCTCGATAATGCTGGTGCCAGTCATTTCCCTGGGGATGGGCAGGCCCATCAGGGTCAGCAGGGTGGGCGCCACATCGGCCAGCACGCCGCCCTCACGGATACGCGCGTTGCGCTTGCCAACATAGATAAAGGGCACCGGCTCGCAGGTGTGCGCGGTGTGCGCCTGACCGGTGCTCTCGTCGGCCATCTGTTCGACGTTGCCGTGGTCGGCGGTGATCAGTGCTTCGCCGCCGACCTTGTCCAGGGCCGCGACTATGCGCCCGACGCAGCTGTCCAGGCATTCCACGGCCTTGACCGCCGCGGCGAATACCCCGGTGTGGCCGACCATATCGCCGTTGGCGTAGTTGACGATGATAACGTCATAACGCTTCTGCTCGATGGCTTCGACTATCCGATCGGTGACTTGCGGCGCGCTCATCTCCGGCTGCAGGTCATAGGTGGCGACGTTGGGCGAGGGGATCAGGATGCGTTCTTCGCCGGGGAAAGGCTCTTCGCGGCCGCCGGAGAAGAAGAAGGTAACGTGGGCGTACTTCTCGGTCTCGGCGATGCGTAGTTGGGTCTTGCCGTTGTTCGCCAGGTATTCGCCCAGCACGTTGGTCAGGGCCTCCGGCTTGAAGGCGCTGGGGGCTTTGATGCTGGCGGCGTATTGGGTGAGCATGACGAAGTCGGCCAGTTGCGGCACGCGCGGGCGCTCGAACTCCTTGAAGCCGGGCTCGACAAAGGCGCGGGTCAGCTCGCGGGCACGGTCGGCGCGGAAGTTCATAAACACCACGGCGTCGCCGTCTTCCATGCGCACGGGCGCGCCAATGCTGGTGGCCTTGACGAATTCATCGTTCTCGCCGCGCGCGTAGGCGGCTTCCAGGCCCTGCAGCGCGCTGTCGGCGTTGAACTGGCCCTGGCCCTCGACCAGCAGGCGATAGGCCTGCTCGACCCGATCCCAGCGGTTGTCGCGGTCCATGGCGAAATAGCGCCCGATCAGGCTGGCGATGCGGCCCTTGCCCAGCTTGGCGAAGGCGCCGTCGAGCAGTTCGATGGGGTTTTGCGCGCTTTTCGGCGGGGTATCGCGGCCGTCGAGAAAGGCGTGCAGGTAGATCTTTTCCGCGCCGCGTTGCACCGCCAGCTCGGCCATGGCCACCAGGTGGTCCTGATGGCTGTGCACGCCGCCATCGGAGAGCAGGCCGAGGATATGCACGGCCTTGCCGGCATTCACCGCCTTGTCCACCGCGCCAGTGAGCGCCGGGTTGTCGAAAAACTCGCCGTCGCGAATGGCCTTGGTCACCCGGGTGAAGTCCTGGTACACCACGCGGCCGGCGCCCAGATTCATATGGCCGACTTCGGAGTTGCCCATCTGCCCATCCGGCAGACCGACATCCATGCCGGAGCCTGAGATCAAACCGTGCGGGCGGGTGGCGCGCAGCTGGTCGTAGACCGGCGTATGGGCCGCCAGGATGGCATTGGACTCGGGGCTGTCGCTGTGGCCAAAGCCGTCGAGGATGATCAGTACCAGGGGTTTGGGCGTGGCGCTCATAAAGCTGGCTCGCTCTGGGTCGATGGGCGGGAAACAAGGCCGGGCATTTTACGGCCAAGTGCGGCAAACGTCACCGCCGGGCGGGGTTTGGTCGACCTGTGGGGCTGTGTATACTGGCCCACATTTTACCGTCCCGGAACCGCACAATGCTTGCCAATTTGATTGAATTTGCCACTACCCACTATGTATTGAGCGGGTTGTTCGTCACTCTGCTCGCGCTACTGGCTTTCACCGAGGCACGTAAAGGCGGGCAGAGTCTGAGCAATCGCGAGCTGACTGCGCTGCTCAATGGCGAGCAGGGCGTGGTGCTGGATATTCGCGGGCAGAAGGATTTTTCTGCCGGTCATATAGTCGGTGCCCTGCATATCCCGTTCGATAAGCTGACTGCGCGCCTCGCCGAGCTGGACAAACACAAGGCCAAGACCCTGATCGTGGTCGATGCCATGGGCCAGCAGGCCGGCACCGTTTGCCGCGACCTGAAGAAAGCCGGTTTCACTGCTGCCAAGCTGTCTGGCGGGATCGCCAGCTGGCGTGGCGACAACCTGCCGTTGGTGAAGTGAGATGTCAGGCGTCGTTATCTACTCCAGCGACTGGTGCCCTTACTGCATTCGCGCCAAGCAGTTGCTGGCGCACAAGGGCGTGGCGTTCGAGGAAATCAAGGTCGACGGCAAGCCTGAAGTGCGTGCCGAAATGACCCGCAAGGCGCGGCAGACTTCGGTGCCGCAAATCTGGATAGGCGCCACCCATGTGGGTGGTTGCGATGATCTTTATGCCCTGGAGCGCGCCGGCAAGCTCGATGCGCTGCTCAAGGCTTAATCCACTACTGATAAAACCACATAAGAAGGCTTTGCCATGACTGAACAAGCTAGCAACGGTGCCGCTCAGAGCGAACAAACCCCACAGTTCTCCCTGCAGCGCATCTATGTGCGTGACCTGTCCTTCGAAGCGCCGAAGAGCCCGGAAATCTTCCGTCAGGAGTGGACGCCGAGCGTCGCCATGGACCTCAACACCCGCCAGAAGTCCCTCGATGGCGACTTCCATGAGGTGGTGCTGACCCTCTCGGTGACCGTGAAGAATGGCGAAGAAACTGCCTTTATCGCCGAAGTGCAGCAGGCCGGTATCTTCCTGATCAAGGGTCTGGACGCAGCCTCCATGAGCCACACCCTGGGTGCCTTCTGCCCGAATATCCTCTTCCCCTACGCCCGCGAGACCCTGGACAGCCTGGTCGTGCGCGGCT
>DASUOY010000309.1:0-5100 GCA_036276395.1 Pseudomonas sp. | reverse complement strand
GCGAACGCCAGGGCGAAATCCGCGCCCAGTTGCAGGGCGATGATGCGCGCAGGCTAGGTCAGCAGAGCCTGTTCACCGCGATCAGCGTCAAACAGGGCGAGTACGACCTGTGGCAGCAACTTAACAGCCTGATAGGCTCGGCCGATGGCGCCAAGTACCGCAAGTTCGCCCAGGGCCTGACCCTGGATCATCTGGTCTACCTGGCCAATCAGCAGCTCGAACGTCTGCACGGCCGCTACCAGTTGGCGCGGCGCAGCAGTGGCGAGTTGGAGCTGGAGGTGATCGACACCTGGCAGGCCGATGCGGCCCGCGACACCAAGACCCTGTCAGGCGGCGAGAGCTTTCTGGTCAGCCTGGCATTGGCTTTGGCGCTGTCCGATCTGGTCAGCCACAAGACCAGCATCGACTCGCTGTTTCTCGACGAAGGCTTCGGCACCTTGGACGGCGAAACCCTGGAAGTGGCTCTGGATGCGCTGGATAACCTCAACGCCAGCGGCAAGATGATTGGCGTGATCAGCCATGTGGAGGCGCTCAAGGAGCGCATCCCGGTGCAGCTCAAGGTGCACAAGGGCGTGGGCCTGGGTTATAGCGGCCTGGATAGGCGCTTTGCCGTGTCTTAAAACAGGTTCTTAGTCCATCTTGTCGACGGCCAGGGCTTTACCGTTGCTTACCCGGCTAAGGAAAACGGCGTTGGAGCCCTGGTGGTTGTCGCGGGAGAAGGCCACCTTGAAGCCGCCGATATCGGTGTTGAGCTTCTGCAGCGCCGTCGCCAGCCCTTTGCGGGTAGGGGCGGGGCCAGCATTGCGCAGAGCCTGGACGAAAATCGCCGCGCCGATATAACCCTCCAGCGAGGTGTAGCCGATATCCAGCGCCTTGATATCGGCTAGGTAGTGCTTCACCACCGCCCGCTTCGTATCGCGCGGTGAAGGCATCACCTGGGTGATATAGACCCCGTCGGCATCGGCTCCGGCGGCGGCGATAAAGTTTTCCGTACCGACAAAGGACACCGTCAGAAAGCGCGCCTGCATGCCGGATGCCTTGGCCAGTTTGATCGCAGCGGCCAGCTGCTGGTAGGTGCCAACAAAGACGATGGCCTCGGGCTGCTTCTGTGCCAGCTGGCGCACCGCGTCGTCGACCTGCAGCGAGTTGCGCTGGATGCGCGCCTCGGCATGGATCTGCATGTCACGCTTGCGCAAGGCCCCGGCGAGGCCGCCCTTGACCGATTCGCCGAAGGAGTCGTCCTGCATCAGCAGGGCGATCTTGTTGAGGCCGAGATCCTCGCGCATGCGCGCGACCATGGCCTCGGTTTCATCGAAGTAGGAGGCGCGGATATTGAACACCCAGGGCTTGGCGGGGGTACGCAGAAAGTGGGCGCCGGTAAAGGGAAACAGGTAAGGCACCTGCGCGGCCATGGCTATCGGCATGGCCGCGCGGGAGGTGGGAGTGCCCACGTAGCCGAGCAGGGCGAATACCTGCTCGTTCTGGATCAGCGCCTCGGTCTGCGCCGCGGTGCGTGCCGGCTCGTAGCCGTCGTCGCGGCTGATCAGGCGCAGCTTGCGCCCATGCACACCGCCGGCGGCATTGACCCGGGCGAAATAGGCCTGGGCCCCGGCCTGCATGCCCAGCCCCAGGCCGGCGGCCGGGCCGCTCTGGGCATTGACCATGCCGACGCGCACTTCGTCTGCGCTCACCCCGAACTCGGCCCAGGCAGGCACGCCAGGCAGCAAGCAGGCAATTACAGCGAGGCAACGCAGCAACTGGTGGGGCATCCTCAACTCCTTGGCAGATACAGGGGCCGTTGGGCGGCTTGTTCTAATTGTTGTTCTCGAGGCTTATTCGGCAAGCCCCAGCAGGCGTCGCGCGCCATCGTCGTCAATTCACCGCCTGTTCGGTGGCGGGTTCTTGCTGGTATTTGCCCTGTTGCAGGTCATCGAAATAACGCTGGTAGCGGCCACTGTCGCGGTAGCTTTGCAGGCGTTGATTAAAGCGTTCGAGCAGCGCCGGGCTGCCTTCCAGGCTTTTCGGCAGCATCAGGTAGCTGAGATTGACCAGCAGCGGCTTGGGGTGATGGGTGATCTTGGCCTGGTCCTGCGCGCTGAAGTGGCTGCGCAGGGCGGCGTAGCCCACGTTCATCTCCTGCGGGTAGAGCACCACGCGTTCCTTGAGCAGCTTGTCGAAGTTCTGCTGGTCGTTGGAGACGCGCTCGATCTTCACCTTGTTCTCGGCGAGAAAGGCGTCGAAATCCGCGCCGTAGCTGTATTCCAGGCCGCCGCCGAGGGTCATGCCGGTGAGGTCGTCGAAGCGCCGCCAGTCGAAGGGCAGGCTTTTCAGGTGAAAGAACACGAACTTTTCATCGAGCAGCGGCGCGCTGAACAGAAAATCCGCCTCGCGCTCGGCCTTGTGCATCCACACCGCGGTGCCGTCAAAGCGGCCGGCAGCCGCAGCGGCATAGGCCCGTGGCCAGGGTAGAAACTGGAAACTGACGCGATAGCCTTCATCGGCCAGCAGGTCGCTGATCAGGTGGGCGATCACCCCGTTGTGTTTCAGTTCGCTGGACAGATAAGGCGGCCAGTCGCCGACACTGATCTTCAGCTCCGGCTGTTCGCTGGCTTGCGCGGGCAGGCCCAGCAGCAAGCAGAAGGCGACGAACAGGTTTTTCCACTTCATTGAAGCCCCTTAGTGACAACCGGAATATCGCGTACGCGTGGTCATAAGCCAGTAATACCACCGCGCAGGCGCAGATAAAACGCCATTAATGTTTCATTAAACCGTCACCCTGCGCGTGAAGACTGCTGCGGATTTGTCCAATTCCCGTGTCTTTGCATAAGGATAGTTGCTGTGCTGCGAATCCCTACACTTTGTGCGCTTTTAGCCCTGGCTCCATTGGCCTCGGCCCTTGAGCTTAAACCCCTGGCGTTGTACCAGAGCGGCTTTGCCGCCGGCACCGAAATTGTCAGCGCGCAGGCCTCGAGCATGCGCGTGATTGTCTCCAACAGCGCCGAAGGCTTGGTGGATGTGCTGCAGCTGGACCCGGCCAAGGGTCTTAACCGCATTGCCCGGCATAATCTGGTGGCAGCCGGCACGGGGGAAATCACCTCGGCGATTTTCCACCCCAGCGAAGACCTGTTTGCCGTATGCATCCGCAACAGCGATGGCCTGAAAAATGGCCGGGTCGAGTTGCGTGCGGCGGCCGATGGCAAGCTGCTGGGTACCGTGGAAATCGGCATCTGGCCGGACAGCCTGGCGTTTTCGCCCAAGGGTGACTTTATCGTGGTGGCCAACGAAGGCGAAGGCTATGTGCGCGACGGCGAGGGTTTCCGCAGTGGCGAAGGCTCGATCAGCCTGATCGATCTGCGCGGCGGCGTGGCGGCGGCCAAGCACAGCCTGATCAAACTGCCGGACCTGAAAGGCGTCGAGGGCGCGACCCAGGCTGAGCACAAGCGCCTGTTGGAGCGGGAAATCGATGGTGAAGAGCTGAAAGTGCCGTTCGGTACCAGCCCGGAGCATATCGAGCCGGAATACGTGACCTTCAGCCCGGACGGCGCCCGTGCCTACGTCAGCCTGCAGGAGAACAACGCGGTTGCCGTGGTTGATGTGCTGCAAGGCAAGCTGGACAAGGTGTTTGGCGTCGGCACCGTGCGCCATGTGGCGGATATCGTCGATGACGGCAAGTACGCTCCGGCGGCCGAGCTGTTCGCCCTGCGCGAGCCGGATGCGCTGGCAGTGAGCGCCGATGGCCGTTACCTGATCAGCGCCGATGAAGGCGATACCGACCCGAAAATCGCCAAGACCAAGGCTGGCCTGCCCAGCGGTGGTGGGCGCACGGTCAGCGTGTTCGATGCCATAAGCGGCAAGCTGCTCGGCGATACCGGCAGTCAGCTCGATGATATGGCCGCCCAGGCTGGGGTTTATCCGGATGCACGCAGCCCGAACAAAGGCAGCGAGCCGGAAGGCGTGGTGAGTTTCGATGCCTTTGGTAAACGCCTGGTGGTGGCTACCCTGGAGCGTGCCGATGCCCTGGCCCTGATCGATCTGGACCAAGCGGCGCAACCCAAGGTGCTGCAGGTAATAGGTGCCGGTGAAGGCGCAGGTTCCGGTTTGCTGGCGCCAGAAGGTCTGGCGCATGTCGGGCATGAGGGCCGGCATTTCCTGGTCACCGGTCTGGAGAAGAGCGGTAACGTCGCGTTGTTCGAGCTGCTTAAGTAAGGCGCAGCAGCTTGGCCCTGTAGGGTGCGCTGTGCGCACCAAGCGTTCGTGAGTGCCTAGGTGCGCACGGCCCACCCTAGCTAGCAAATGGCGGTAGATTTTCCATGCCGCCAGTTCCCCGCCAACGCTGCCCCCATTAGAGTGCTGCAGCGCAATCCTGCGCGCGCAATGGGATGGCTGACGCATGACCTTCTGGGTCGTTTCACTTCTGTTTGTATTGACCTACCTGGGCATGGCCGCAGGGGGCATTCGTGGCCTGCGCGTCGATCGCAGCTGGATTGCCGGCTGCGCGGCGGTGTTGCTGCTGGTCAGTGGCGCGCAATCACCCAGTGAGGCGGCCAGCCATCTGGATGCCGGCGCGCTGTTGCTGCTGTTGGCGCTGATGCTGATCAGCGCGCAGTTCGATTTCTCTGGCGTGTATGCCTGGCTTAACCAGCAACTCAGCCACTATGCCGAGCAGCCCGCGCTGCTGTTGTTGGGCGTGGTGCTGCTGGGCGGCGTGCTGTCGGCGCTGCTGGTCAATGACATCGTCGCCTTTGCCCTGACCCCGCTGCTGTGCCATAGCCTGCTGGCGCGTGGCCTGGACCCACGACCCTTTCTGTTGGCATTGGCGCTGTCGTGCAATGCCGGCTCCAGCGCCAGCCTGATCGGCAATCCGCAGAACATTCTGATCGGCCAGGCCGGTGGCCTGGACTTCTGGTCCTACAGCTGGATTGCCGGCCCACCCGCACTGGCGGCATTGGCCATTACCTACGCAGTGATCTGGTTGCAATGGCGCAAACGCTGGGGCACGGCCAAGCCGCTTGTGCAGGTAGAAACCCCGGTCGAACGTATCTACGGCCTGTGCAGTTACCTGAAACCGCTGCTGGCCAGTCTGGTGCTGCTCGGGCTGTT
>DASUOY010000308.1:0-6425 GCA_036276395.1 Pseudomonas sp. | reverse complement strand
AGGCCCAGCGCATTGGTCTGGTCAACCGCACCTACGAGACCCAGGAGGCGCTGCTCGCCGGGGTGCTGCAGATCGCCGGCGAGATCGCGGCGAAGTCGCCGGTGGCGGTGCGCGGCACCAAGGAAATGATTCGCTACATGCGCGACCACCGGGTCGACGATGGCCTCGAGTACATCGCCACCTGGAACGCCGCCATGCTGCAGTCGGTTGACCTGCGTGTGGCCATGGCCGCGCATATGAGCAAGCAGAAGCCGGAGTTCGCCGACTGATGCTGCCCTTGCACTGGTTTTCATCAGTATCGCGGGAGGCGCAATAGCCCATGGTTTCTGGAGCCACCTCGCTTAATTTGGTGCGCGATGAACTGTTCACCACCATGGAAGAGGCTGAGTCTAGCCTCGAACAGTTTATCGCCGATCGGCACAACGGCAGCCTGTTGCAACAGGCCGTGGAAAATCTCCATCAAGTACGCGGCACCCTCAACCTGATCGAGCTGGCCGGTGCCGAGATGCTGGCCCAGGAAGTGCTGGACCAGGCGACCGATATTCCGGCCGGCGCCGGTAACGAGCGCGATGCGCAGCTTTCCGCCCTGAGCAATGCCCTGCATGTGCTGCGCCGCTACCTGGAAAACCTCGAAGCCAATCGCCAGGAAATGCCCGAGTTGCTGCTGCCGGCAATCAACGATCTGCGCCAGGCAGGTGGCCAGCCCGGGCTACCGGAGAGTTTCTTCTTCAGCGTGCGGCTCGATCATGCCCGGCCACAGAGCGCTGCCGCCGCGGTGGATGCGGCGGCCAAGGACAGCGAGGCGCGGCGCTTGCGCCATATGTATCAAGTGGGGCTGCTCGGCTTTATCCGTGAGCAGAATCCGCAGGCCAGCCTGAAACTGATGGGCCGCGCGCTGAGCCGGCTCGACAGCCTGTTCGCCAATGAGCCCCGCGGGCGCCTGTGCTGGATAGGCGCGGCGGCGGTGGAGGCGCAGGTGGACGGCCAGTTGCTGGCGCGCAAGTCGCGCAAACAGCTGTTCTCGCGCATTGACCGGGAGCTCAAGCAGATCCTGGTCAATAGCCAGTACGAAGCGCCGCGCAGCCTGCTCAAGGAACTGCTCTACCTGGTGGCCCTGGCCGGCAGTCGCGGGCCCTTGGTCACTGCGCTGAATGATGTGTTCGCCTTGTCGCCGCTGCCCTTTACCGATCACCTGCTGGAAACCGAATACCAGCGCCTGGCTGGCCCCGGGCAGGCGGTCATGCGCTCGCTGAGCACGGCGATCCGCGAGGAACTGGCCAGCGTCAAGGACATGCTCGATCTGATCGAGCGCGGCACCCTGCAGGCCGATAGCCTGCAAGGTTTGCACGCCCTGCTCGGTAAACTGAGCAAGACCCTGGGTATGGTCGGTTTGAGTTCGGCGGGCAACTCGCTCGGCGCACAATTGCAGACCGTGGCCGGCTGGAGTGAAGAGGTCAAGCCGCAAGCCGAGGAGCTGAACAAGCTGGCCGATGCCGTGCTCTATGTCGAGAGTATGGTGGCCAGCCTGGATCGTGGCGAGCGCCGCGAGCTGCGCCCCGTCGCCCAGCCTGGAACTGAGGCGGAGTCCTTTGCCCTGCACCAGCTCAATGAGGCGCGGATAGTCGTGGTCGATGAGGCCCAGGCCGGCTTGGCCCTGGCCAAGCGCGCTATCACCGCCTATCTGGAATCCGGCGGCGAGCGCATGCACCTGTCCAATGTGCCGTTCAGTCTGCAGGCGGTGCGTGGCGGGCTCTGGTTTCTCGGCCAGGAGCGGGCCGCGCTCTTGGTTGGCGCCTGCGCCGATTACATTCAACGGCAGATGTTCGACGCCACGCAGATGCCGTCCGAACAGATGCTGGAAACCCTGGCCGATGCACTCAGCAGTCTTGAGTACTACCTGGAAGCGGGGGCGGTAATGCGCCCGGAAACCCAGCCGAGTGTTCTCGATCTGGCGGCGGAAAGTGTGCGTGCCCTTGGCATACCCCTGGTGGCTTGAATGAAACAACGTTGGCAGCCGGCCCTACTCGACAGTCAACAGCCTGGTGGCTGGGTACTGGCCCACTGCAAGCAGCATTTCCTTGCCGACGGCAATGGCGTGCTGTTTCCGCGTGAATGGCTGAAGAAGCAGGATCTGCCGATTCTGGCCGAGCACGGCGTGGGTTACTTCGATGGCGACGCCATCTACCTGCTGGAGTTGGACCTGCCTGCGGATATGCCCGGTTGTTCCTGGCAGAGCCTGCGCCAATTTATGCTGCAGGGCGACGACGACACCTTCAGGCTACTCAGCTATGCCACGCAGATTGGCACCTGGGCGCGCCAGCATCGCTACTGTGGCAGTTGTGGCGGCGCCATGCAGCACATCGCCGGTGAGCGTGCCATGCATTGCCCGCGCTGCGAGCTGCAACATTACCCGCGTCTGTCACCGAGCATGATAGTGCTGGTGACCCGCGGCGATGAAATTCTCCTGGCCCGTTCGCCACGCTTTGTTTCCGGGGTCTATAGCACCCTGGCCGGCTTCGTCGAGGCGGGTGAATCGGTGGAGCATTGCGTGATGCGCGAGGTGCGCGAAGAGGTCGGGGTCGAGGTCAAGAATCTGCAGTACCTCGGCAGCCAAGGCTGGCCGTTCCCGCATTCGCTGATGCTGGGTTTCCATGCCGAGTACGCCTCTGGCGATATCGTTATGCAGGTCGATGAGATAGAGGATGCGCAGTGGTTCAGCGTGCATGATCTGCCGCCACTGCCGGCCGCCCGTTCCATCGCCCGCTACCTGATCGATGTCTATGTGGCGCGTCGGCTTGGGCTGGCGGAACCACCACTGCCGGGTTAGCCCTCTCGCAGGATGGTCACGAAGCCATCCAGCCCCTAGGCCAGGGCGAACCAGTGTTGCCAAGCCAGGCGCGCGGTCAGCGCCAGTACCACCAGAATAAACACCGGGCGGATAAACCTGGAGCCGCCCTTGATCGCCGTGCGCGCGCCGAGGAAGGCGCCGACCATCAGCGCCATCCCCATGCAGATGCCCAGCAACCAGGCCACCTGGCCGCTGATGATAAACACGCTGAGGGCGCAGGCGTTGCTGACGAAGTTCATGCTGCGCGCCACACCGCTGGCGCGTACCAGATCCAGTGGATACAGCAGTAGGCTGCTGACCGTCCAGAAGGCGCCGGTGCCCGGCCCGGCAACCCCATCGTAGAACCCCAGACCCAGGCTCTGTGGCCATTGCCGGCCTTGCGCAATGGGCGCATCGGCAATCGGCGGAGTTGTGGGTGTTTTACCAAACAGCAGGTACAGGCCGCAGGCGAAGACCACCACCGGCAACATCTGATTCAGCCAGGCCGAGGGCAGCCAGTGCGCCAGCACCGCCCCCAGCAGCGCGCCCACGGCCGTGCCGATAAGCGCATTGCGCCATTGCCTGGGGGCGAACAGCTTGCGCCGGTAGAAGGTGTAGCTGGCGGTGGCCGAGCCAAAGGTGGCGCAGAGCTTATTGGTACCCATGGCCAGATGCGGCGGCAGACCGGCGGTCAGTAGGGCGGGAATGGTCAGCAGGCCACCGCCACCGGCTATGGCGTCGATAAAGCCGGCGGTGAAGGCGACCAGGGCAAGAATCCCCAGGGTTGCCAGGTCGACACTGAATTCAAAGGGTAGCGGCATAAAAAACACGTCCTGTGTCGAATACTCAGGCTATCTTGCTGTTCGCAAGCCATGCAGCTGCGCATAATGCCGGCATTTCCCAGCATAAGGAATGCACCTCGATGCAATATGGCGGACTGGCGTGGGCGACAGCCTTGTTGGCAGTGCTGGCGATTTGGATTGCGGGCCGCATCCTGTTCAACCGGCAGTGGTTTCTTGGCTGGTTGCGCGGCACCTGTGGCTTGGCGTTTCTCGGCTTGGCGGCGCTGATTGGCGTGCTGACCTATGACCTCAGCAGTTACAAAGCCATTCCTCAAGGCAAGCCGCTGGCGACGCTGAGCTTCAAGGCCGACGGCCCTTACTACCAGGTCAATGTGCTGGAAGGTAGCCAGGAGCGCAGCCTGACCCTGGAAGGCGATCTCTGGCAGTTGGATGCGCGCTTTCTGCAGTGGAAGGGCTTGGCCGCCTTGATCGGCTTGCAGCCTGGTTACCGCCTGGAAAAGCTCTCGGGGCGCTTTCTCGCCATCGAGCAGCAATCACTGGCGCAACACGCGCGCGTCGCACTGGCGCGCAGCCCTTATGGCATCGATCTGTGGCGCTGGCTGCGCCTGGGCCAGCACGATCTGTTTATCTTCGACGCCCAGGCGCGCCGGGTGACTTACCTGCCGATTGCCGATGATGCGGTCTACAGCATCAACCTGACTCCCGCCGGCCTGCTCGCCGAGCCGATGAACCAGGCCGCCAAGCAGGCCTTGCAAGACTGGCAATAAATCGCAGACAGAAAAAAAAGGGACCCGCAGGGTCCCTTTTTTTATTGGCTTGGGCTTACTTAGGAAAGGAAGCCGCCATCGACATTCAGCGATATGCCGGTGGTGTAGCTGGAAGCGTCGCTGGCCAGATACAGCACGGCGCCGGCCATCTCGCTCGGATCGGCCACGCGCTTGAGCGGGATGCGCTGCAGGGCCAGGTTGAGGATGGCGTCGTTCTTGGTCAGGGCCGAGGCGAACTTGGTGTCGGTCAGGCCCGGCAGCAGGGCGTTGCAGCGGATGCCGAACTGCGCGCATTCCTTGGCAAAGACCTTGGTCATGCTGATCACGGCGGCCTTGGTCACCGAGTAGATGCCCTGGAACTCGCCGGGGGAAATGCCGTTGATAGAGGCCACGTTGATGATTGAGCCGCCACCGTTGGCCTTCATCAGCTTGCCGCCTTCAATCGACATAAAGTAGTAGCCGCGGATGTTCACATCGACGGTCTTCTGGAAGGCGCCCAGGTCGGTATCCAGCACGTTGCAGAACTGCGGGTTGGTGGCGGCGTTGTTGACCAGGATATCGAGGCGGCCGAACTGCTCGCGAATCATGGCGAAGACGTTGCTGATCTGTTCCATCTCGCCGATATGGCAGGCCACCGCGGTGGCCTTGCCGCCGGCGCTGGTGATGGCGTCGGCGACTTTCTGGCAATCGTCGATCTTGCGGCTCGAGACGATCACGTGGGCGCCTTGCTGGGCCAGCAGTTTGGCGATGGCTTCACCTATGCCACGGCTGGCGCCGGAAACGAAGGCGATCTTGCCGTCGAGGTCGAACAGTTGGGTCTTGGACATGCGGTTCCCCTTGTCTGAAGGCGTTAGGCCGGATTACAGCTGCGACTTGTTGATGACCTGCAGGCTCATCTGCTCCAACAGTTTGTTCATCTGCACAAACTGGGCGAAGCGTTTGTCCTGGGTTTGGCCGTGGTAATAGCGGTAGTAGATCTGCTGCACGATGCCGGCCAGGCGGAACAGGCCGTAGGTGTAGTAGAAATCGATGCTCTTGATTTCGATGCCGGAGCGTTCGGCGTAATAGTCGGCGAACTCCTGGCGGGTCAGCATGCCGGGGGCATTGCTCGGTTGACGGCGCATCATCTGTACCGGCGCCGGGTCGGCGGCTTCGATCCAGTAGGCCAGGGTGTTGCCCAGGTCCATCAGCGGGTCGCCGATGGTGGTCAGCTCCCAGTCCAGCACGCCGATGATCTGGCTCGGGTCCTGCGGATTGAGGATCACGTTGTCGAAGCGGTAGTCGTTATGCACGATGCCGGGTTTGTGGTGGTCGGCGGGCATCTTGTCGTTGAGCCAGGCCTTGACCGGTTCCCACAGCGGCGCATCGGGAGTCAGGGCTTTCGCGTAGCGATCGCTCCAGCCGCTGATCTGGCGCTTTACATAGCCTTCCGGCTTGCCCAGATCGCCCAGGCCACAGGCCTGGTAGTCGACGTTATGCAGGTCGACGAACTTGTCGATAAAGCTCTTGCACAGCGCGCGGGTCTGCTCGGGGCTGAAGTTCAGCTCCGCAGGCATGTCGCTGCGCAGGATGATGCCGTTGACCCGCTCCATCACATAGAACTCGGCGCCTATCACCGACTCGTCGGTGCAGTGCACGTAGGCCTTGGGGCAGTAGGGGAAGCCGGCGTTGAGCTGGTTGAGGATGCGGTACTCGCGGCCCATATCGTGGGCCGACTTGGCTTTGTGGCCAAAGGGCGGGCGGCGCAGGACGAATTCCTTGTCCGGGTATTCCAGCAGGTAGGTCAGGTTCGAGGCGCCACCGGGGAACTGGCTGATACGCGGCTCGCCAGTCAGGCCGGAGATGTGAGCCTTGAGGTACTGGTCGATAACCGCGGCGTCGAGTTCTTCGCCTTCGCGGATACGGGTGGACTGGTCGGTAAGCGCCATGTTTATCCCTTCTACTTATGATGGGTGCCCAAGATTATTGGCTAATCTAATGCTGCGGCCTGCGGCTCACAAGCAATACACGCCGTTATAGGTTGGCGTG
>DASUOY010000307.1:0-2847 GCA_036276395.1 Pseudomonas sp. | reverse complement strand
CTTCTTTACCCGCGAGCGCCTGAGCGTCGCCCATGTTTTGCCTGAGGAGAAGCGCCATGAATGAGCGCAATGGCCTGCGCTACGCCCTGCTCGGCCTGGCGTTATTGATCTTGCTGGCGCTGCTGGCCCTGGTTATCCAGCGCCCTGACGCACCGGCCAGCCCCGGCGTGCAGGCGGATGCCAATGGCATCGAGTCCCTGGCCCAGCTAAACGGCGACGCACCGAGCCGCCGTAACCTGAAGATCCAGACCTGGCAAACCGCCGAAGGCGCCAAGGTGCTGTTCGTAGAGGCCCGCGAGCTGCCGATGTTCGACCTGCAGCTGACCTTTGCCGCCGGCAGCAGCCACGATGACGGCGTGCCGGGACTGGCCATGCTGACCAACGCCATGCTCAACGAAGGCGTGCCGGGCAAGGACGTCGGCGCCATCGCCGCCGGCTTCGAAAACCTCGGCGCCAGCTTCGGCAATGGCGCCTACCGCGACATGGCCATCGCCAGCCTGCGCAGCCTTAGCGCCGCCGACAAGCGTGAGCCCGCTATGCAGCTGTTCAATCAGGTGCTCGGCCAGCCGACCTTCCCGGCAGACGCCCTGGCGCGGATCAAGAACCAGCTGCTGGCCGGCTTCGAATACCAGAAGCAGAACCCCGGCAAGCTGGCCAGCCTGGCGCTGTTCGAGCGCCTGTACGGCACCCACCCCTACGCTCACTCCAGCGACGGCAATGCCGAATCCATCCCGGCCATCAGCCGTGAGCAGCTGCAGGCCTTCCACGCCAAGGCCTACAGTGCCGGCAATGCGGTGATCGCCCTGGTCGGCGACCTCTCGCGCAGCGACGCCGAAGCCCTGGCCGCGCAGGTTTCCGCCGCCCTGCCGCAAGGCCCGGCGCTGCCGCGTATCGCCCAGCCGGAAACGCCGGCAGCCGGCCTGCAACATATCGAGTTCCCCTCCAATCAGACCCACCTGCTGATCGCCCAGCTCGGCATCGACCGCCGCGACCCGGACTACGCCGCCCTCTACCTGGGCAACCAGGTGTTCGGCGGCGGTGGCTTCGGCACCCGCCTGATGACCGAAGTGCGCGAAAAGCGCGGCCTGACCTATGGCGTCTACTCCGGCTTCAGCGCCATGCAGGCGCGCGGGCCCTTTATGATCAACCTGCAAACCCGCGCCGAACTCAGCGCCGGCACCCTGCAACTGGTCAAAGACATGCTGGCCGACTTCATCAAGAACGGCCCGACTACCGATGAGTTGAACAACGCCAAGCGCGAACTGGCCGGCAGCTTCCCGCTGTCCACCGCAAGCAACGCCGATATCGTCGGCCAGCTGGGCTCCATGGGCTTCTATGACCTGCCGCTAAGCTATCTGGAAGACTTTATGGGCGAAGTCCAGGCGCTCAGCGCCGAGCAGGTCAAGGCCGCCATGGCCAAGCACCTCGATCCCGACGCCCTGGTCATAGTCAGCGCCGGCCCGACTGTGGCGCAGCAAGAGCTGCCCGCGCCCACCGACACCCCTGTCGAACAATCTTCTGCCGCACCGGAGCACTGATGAGCAAGCGACCCAAGCCCCCCAAAGCCGCGCCCGCCCATGGCGGCGATGGCCAGCTGCGCATCATTGCCGGGCAGTGGCGCTCGCGCCAATTCAACTTCCCCATGGCCGCCGGCCTGCGGCCGACGCCGAACCGGGTACGCGAGACCCTGTTCAACTGGCTGGCACCCTATGTCGAGGGCGCCAAGGTGCTCGACCTGTTCGCCGGCAGCGGCGCGCTGTTTCTCGAGGCGCTGTCGCGCGGCGCCGGCAGCGCCCTGGCCCTGGACCTCAATCCAGCTGCCATCGCCAGCCTGCGTGGCCACCTGCAAACGCTGAAGTGCGACAACGGCCTGCTGCAACAGACCGACGCCCTGGCCTACCTGCAGAGCCAAGCGGCCACGCCTTTCGACCTGGTGTTTCTCGACCCGCCGTTCAACCAGAATCTGCTCCTGCCAGCCTGCCAGCTGCTGGAAGAGCAAGGCTGGCTGGCCCATGACGCCTGGGTCTACACCGAAAGCGAAACCCCGCCCTCCAGCCTCGGCATGCCCGGCAACTGGCGCCTGCACCGCGAGCAGAAGGCCGGCCAGGTGTATTACGCGCTATGGCAGCGTACGGCCTAGTACAGACAACCGTGCAGCGAGATCTATGCCGGGACCTGACTTGAAAAACTTTATCTACAACAACTTGCCTTACCTTCTGTTGGGGGCTCTGGCGCTGGCGCTAATCCTCACCGATAAAGAGATAGGCTTCGGGTTGTCGAGCAGGATCAGTTACCGGGAAAGCGAAGGGATACATATCGGGCTAATGGAGCAACGGATGGTCGGTTTCATCGTCCTAAGCTATCCCATCTTCAGAATGTTTAGGCGCTCGAAGCGCTGATCAAAACGCCAGAATGCTGGCTGCATAGAAGCCCACTATTCGCATAATCGATGGTGCTTCTACTTTATCGAACAGGCCTCTAGCCTAATGTTCCGAGTTCGCTCCAAGGCGCTCCATGACATCACCTTTCAAACCCGCCTGGTGGCTGCCCGGCCCCCATCTGCAAACGCTGTGGAACCCCATGTGTCGCCAACCGGCGAAGCTTGAGCGCACACGCGAACGGCTGTGGCTGGAAGATGGCGATTTTCTCGACCTCGACTGGCACGGCCCGCACCAGGCCGATGCGCCGCTGGTGCTGGTGCTGCATGGCCTGACCGGCTCCTCCGACTCGCTCTATGTGCTGGGCTTGCAGCAGAAACTGGCGGCCCAGGGCTGGGCCAGCGTGGCGCTCAACTGGCGCGGCTGCTCCGGCGAACCGAACCTGCTGGCCCGGGGGTACCACTCAGGG
>DASUOY010000306.1:0-4463 GCA_036276395.1 Pseudomonas sp. | reverse complement strand
GCTGGACAGCGCGAGGAGGATCAGGGGGATGGCTTCCAGGCCGAAAAACACCGCGAAGGCAGCGATCCAGGCGGGCAGGCCGGCACCGAGAAAGGCAATACGGCGGCTGCGCGCAAGGGCAAGCCAGGCGTCGTGCTCGGCCGGACTATCCAGGGCCTGCTCGGTGGCCACCAGGGCGCGCTTGTAGGCACTGAACAACGGCAGGCTGACGAACATCGAAGCCAGGCCTGCGATAAACAGCGGCATGGTCAGCATGCCGGTTTGCTGGTCCGCGCCAAACAGCAGGTTGAGCACAAACAGCGGCGCCAGGGTCAGCCCCAGTTGCCGCCACCAGGCCAGCGCCAGACGTCGGCGCACTTCGCTGCGGGTCACAGGCTTTCCTCGACCTCACCCTGGTGCAGGCTGCCGAGCATATGGCCCAACTTGCCGGCCTTGGTCGCCAGGTACTTTTTGTTGTGCGGGTTGTGATCGATCTGCAGCGGCACACGGGTTGCCACATTGATGCCCATATCGCCCAGCGCCTTGACCTTGCGCGGGTTGTTGGTCATCAGCTTGAGCTGGGTGATGCCCAGATGATCGAGCATCGGCAGGCAGATCGCGTAGTCGCGCTGGTCGGCACCAAAGCCCAGGCGCTCGTTGGCTTCCACCGTATCGGCGCCGCCATCCTGCAGCTCGTAGGCGCGAATCTTGTTCAGCAGGCCAATGCCGCGGCCTTCCTGGCGCAGATACAGCAGCACGCCACGGCCCTCGGCGGCAATCGCACGCAACGCCGCCTCGAGCTGGAAACCACAATCGCAACGCAGGCTGAACAACGCGTCACCGGTCAGGCATTCGGAATGCAGACGCCCCAGCACCGGGGCGCCATCGGCCACATCGCCAAAGGTCAGTGCAACATGCTCCTTGCCGCTGGCCTGCTCGAGAAAGCCATGCATGGTGAACACGCCAAAGGGCGTAGGCAGCTGGGAGGCGGCGACAAACACGACGGACACCGGATGCTCCTAAATCAGAGATGGGCAGAAAATAATCAGGCCGGCATTGTAACAGCAGGCTCTGCCAGCGGGTCAGCCTGAATTACCGATGATAAGGATCGAGCCCCTAGTGCTTGGACTCCAGCACCAGCATGCCCTGCTCCTCGCGCCAGCCGACCCGGTTGAGGAAGCTCATGCCGAGCAGGGCTTCGCTGGGCGAGCCGCCTTCCAGCACCACGGCTTCGACACCCAGCACCTCCAGCTCGCCAACCTTGACCCGATCGAGACTGACCCGCCAACCGCGCGCCGTGCCGCTGGCGGTGCTGACCTGCAACGGCTGCCCGCTGGCGCGGTAGTCGATGCCCAGCTGGCGCGCCTGCGCATCGTTCAGGGCCACCGAGGTGGCGCCGGTATCCACCAGAAACTGCACCGACTGGCCGTTCACCGAGCCGGTAATCCAGTAATGCCCACCCACACCCCTGGCGATGCTGAGCTGCTTCTTCACCGGCACGACAAAACCATCGCTGTATTCGCGGCTCAGCGCATAGCGCCGCTCCACGCCATCGACCCGCAACACCGCACCACGGCTGTCGGCGCTGACCACCTGCACGCCGCCCGGGCCGGTCTGGCCGACCCTGACCAGCTTGCGCTGGCCGTCGACGTTGAGCACCGCGGCCCCCGGAAACAACCCCACCACCAGCACCTGGGAAGCCGCCCAGGCGGCACTGGAGATCAGCGCCAGGCCCAACAAGACAATCTTCACCACCTGCATACGCCCTTCCTTAGAACTTGTTTACGATCTGCTGCGCGTCGGCCATCCGGCGTTAAAAACAGCCTCGGAATGCTCATTTACAGCTCGTAAACTCCGCGTCCTCGGCTGTTTTTGCCTTGTCTGGCTCTAGCTCGCTAGAGCTTAAACAGGTTCTTAGCCGTCACTTAAATGGATAGGGTTGCTGCCAACGCTTAAAGATCGCGCGCAGACGCCCCTGTTTCACTAACAACTCCATACGCTGGTCGTACAACCCGGCCAATGCACGGCCCCGCTGATTATCGGTAAAGCCTAGGTAAATCGGCAACGCGGTCAGCGGGGTCGTGCGATAACGTGCCGGCTCCTCGGCCTCGCTCAGCACATCTTCGATCTCGGTAACGGCATCGATATAGAAGTCGGCATGGCCCTGATCGAGCATGCCCAGGATACCGCCGCGCCGCAGCACCTCGCGGTACTGGCGCAGATTGGGCAGGTAGCGCTGGTATTCATAGCCGCGCATCCATACCAGGCGAAAATCCCCCAGGCTGGCCAGGGTCGGTTGCGGCGTACCGACCAGACCAAGAGCGGCGATCTGGTCGGCGTCATAGGGCTGGCGCGGGTAGAACACGCCCTTATCCACTTCATTGAGATAGGAACCGACCCAGGCGTCCGCTTCGCCGCGCTGCACCAGGCCGATGGAGCGGGTATAGGGCACGCTCTGGATCTGCAGCTTGACCCCCGCCGGCTCGAATACCTGCCGCAGGATATCCCAGGCCAGCCCGGTGCCATCGGCATGGGTATGGCCTTCCCAGACATCACTGGCGATGCGGATCTGCTGCGGCACAGCGGTATTGGCCTGAACGGCGTTGCAGGCCAGTAGTGCGCAAAACAACCATAAACACCAGCGGCCCATAGACGACCTCCCAGCTAGTACCCGGCCAGGGCTGCCGCCAGTCCATTGGCCCACGCCCAGCTGCACGCCTGCACCACCACCCAGGCAAACACGCCAGCCAGCAAATCATCGAGCATGATGCCGAAGCCGCCCTGCACATGGCGATCGACCCAACTGATCGGCCAAGGCTTGAGGATGTCGAACAGACGGAACACTAAAAAGCCTAGCAGTAACCAGCCCCAACCGACGGGGGCCAGCCACAGGGTGATCCAGATGCCGACGAACTCATCCCAGACTATGCCCTGGTGGTCATGCACGCGCAGGTCATCGGCCACCTTGCCGCACAGCCAGATGCCGAACAGGCTGCCCAGCACCAGCACCGCGCCATAGCCCCAATGCGGCAGCAGCTGCAGCAAGGGTACAAAGGCCAGCCCCACCAGGGTGCCCCAGGTACCCGGCGCCTTGGGCATGGCCCCGGAACCCAGGCCGAAAGCCAGAAAATGCCAGGGATTGCGCCAGACGGAGGCAGGCGTACGGGGCACGCCGGCCGCGGCAGAATGATCAGTCACTGGAAGCCTCGAAATGTTGATAACCGCTATGCGCCGCCTGCACCGGTGCACCACTGGCGTCCAGCAGCGTCACGCCCTGGCCCGCCTCGACCCGGCCGATCACCCGCAGTGGCCAGCCTGCGGCCTGCAAGTCAGACAGATACTGGGGCGGCAGGGTAAAGGCCAGACGATAATCGTCGCCTCCGCTCAGCGCGCATTGGTAAGCCGTTTGTTCGTCGACCAAGGCCCGCAGCGCCACCGACAGCGGCACCCGCGCCTGCTCGATCAGCAGCGCCACGCCCGAAGCGGCGGCGATATGCCCACAGTCGGCCAGCAGGCCATCGGAAATATCCAGCGCCGCCGTGGCCTTGCCGCGCAGCGCCTGACCAAGCGCAAGCTGCGGCATGGGCGACCAGTAGCGCGCCAGCAGCGCCTCAGCCACTGCCGGATCGGCTTGGCGCTGCCCCAGCACCAAGGGCAAAGCGCCAGCGGCATCGCCCAACTCGCCACCCACACAGAGCAGATCGCCGACCCGGGCACCGGCACGGGTCAAGGCCTGGCCCTTGGGCACGCGGCCGAAAACCGTCAGGGTCAGACTCAGGGGGCCACGGGTGGTATCGCCGCCGATCAGGCGAATCGCGCACTGCTGCGCCATCCGGTTCAGGCCACGGGCGAAGGCTTGCAGCCAGTCCGGCTCGGCACTGGGCAGGGTCAGGGCCAGGGTAAAGCCGATGGGCGTCGCGCCCATGGCGGCCAGGTCACTGACCGAGACGCCGAGCGCACGCTGGCCCAGCAGATAAGGATCGGCAGATTCGGGGAAATGCACCCCGGATACCAGGGTGTCGGTGGAGATCGCCAGCTGCTCGCCAGCCGGCACCTCCAATAGCGCGCAGTCGTCGCCGATACCCAGGGCCACGCCTTCGCCGGTCCGCGCACAGGACGCGGCGGCGAAGTAATGACGGATCAGCTCGAACTCACCCAAGGCACTCAAGCCAGATCAGCGCTTATTAGCGCGAACTTCGTCCGCGCGCAGGCGCGGTGCCAGCTTGTCCAGCACGCCGTTGACGAACTTGTGCCCGTCGGTGGCGCCGAACACCTTGGCCAGCTCGATGCCTTCGTTGATCACCACGCGATAGGGGATATCGATGCGGTTTTTCAGCTCGTAGGTCGACAGGCGCAGAATCGACAGCTCGACCGGGTCGATTTCCGCTATGGGGCGATCCAGCAGGGGCTCGAAGGCGCCATCGATCTCGCTCTTCTGCCGCGGCACGCCGTGCAGGATCTCGTGGAAA
Source organism: Pseudomonas sp. (assembly GCA_036276395.1). Taxonomy (GTDB): domain Bacteria; phylum Pseudomonadota; class Gammaproteobacteria; order Pseudomonadales; family Pseudomonadaceae; genus Aquipseudomonas. The sequence goes on along the minus strand of DASUOY010000306.1, from coordinate 15 downwards.
TAGGCACCGTCCACT
>DASUOY010000305.1:0-5660 GCA_036276395.1 Pseudomonas sp. | reverse complement strand
AAGGACAACTGCATCATCGTCTGCGCCATCGAAAACTTCGATCCGATGGGCGTGCACACCGGCGACTCGATCACCGTGGCGCCGGCTCAGACCCTGACCGACAAGGAATATCAGATCCTGCGTAACGCCTCGCTGGCGGTGCTACGTGAGATCGGCGTGGAAACCGGCGGCTCCAACGTGCAGTTCGGCATCTGCCCGAATACCGGGCGTATGGTGGTGATCGAGATGAACCCGCGCGTGTCGCGTTCCTCGGCGCTGGCCTCCAAGGCCACCGGCTTCCCGATCGCCAAGATCGCAGCCAAGCTGGCGGTGGGTTACACCCTCGACGAGCTGTCCAACGACATTACCGGAGGTCGTACCCCTGCGTCGTTCGAGCCGGCCATCGACTATGTCGTGACCAAGATCCCGCGTTTCGCCTTCGAGAAATTCCCCAAGGCCGACGCGCGCCTGACCACCCAGATGAAGTCGGTCGGTGAAGTCATGGCTATCGGCCGCACCTTCCAGGAGTCCATGCAGAAAGCCCTGCGCGGTCTGGAAGTGGGTGTATGCGGTTTCGACCCGATTCTCGATCCGAATGATCCGGAAGCCGAAAGCATCCTCAAGCGCGAGCTGATCGTGCCGGGTGCCGACCGCATCTGGTACATCGGCGATGCCTTCCGCGCCGGCAAGACCGTTGCCGAAGTGTTCGAGCTGACCAACATCGACGAGTGGTTCCTGGTGCAGATCGAAGATCTGATCAAGGAAGAAGAGAAGGTCAAGACCCTCGGTCTGGCCAGCATCGACCGCGATCTGATGTACAAGCTCAAGCGCAAGGGCTTCTCCGATGCACGCCTGGCCAAGCTGCTCGGCGTTTCCGAGAAGAGCCTGCGCAGCCACCGCCACAAGCTCAAAGTGCTGCCGGTGTACAAGCGCGTGGACACCTGCGCAGCCGAGTTCGCCACCGACACCGCCTATATGTATTCGACCTACGAGGAAGAGTGCGAGGCCAACCCGTCGAACCGCGACAAGATCATGATTCTCGGCGGCGGCCCCAACCGTATCGGCCAGGGCATCGAGTTCGACTACTGCTGTGTACACGCGGCGCTGGCGATGCGTGAAGACGGTTACGAGACCATCATGGTCAACTGCAACCCGGAGACCGTCTCCACCGACTACGACACCTCCGATCGCCTGTACTTCGAGCCGGTAACCCTGGAAGACGTGCTGGAAATCGTCCGCGTCGAGCAGCCCAAGGGCGTGATCGTGCAGTACGGCGGCCAGACCCCGCTGAAGATCTGTCGTGCCCTGGAAGAGGCCGGCGTACCGATCATCGGCACCAGCCCCGAGGCCATCGACCGCGCCGAAGACCGCGAACGCTTCCAGCAGATGGTCCAGCGCCTCGGCCTGCGTCAGCCGGCCAACGCCACCGCGCGTAGCGAAGAAGAAGCGCTGGCCGCGTCCAAGGTCATTGGTTACCCGCTGGTGGTGCGTCCGTCCTACGTACTGGGCGGCCGGGCGATGGAAATCGTCTACCAGGAAGAAGAGCTGCGTCGCTATATGCGCGAAGCGGTGAAGGTCTCCAACGACAGCCCGGTGCTGCTCGATCACTTCCTCAACTGCGCCATCGAAGTGGACGTGGATGCGGTGTGCGACGGCGAAACCGTGGTGATCGGCGCGATCATGCAGCACATTGAGCAGGCCGGCGTGCACTCCGGTGACTCCGCCTGTTCGCTGCCGCCGTACTCGCTGCCGATGCATATCCAGGACGAGATCCGCGACCAGGTCAAGAAGATGGCCCTGGAGCTCAATGTGATTGGTCTGATGAACGTGCAGATGGCCGTGCAGGGCGAGGATATCTTCGTTATCGAAGTCAATCCGCGCGCTTCGCGTACCGTGCCGTTCGTGTCCAAGTGCATCGGTGTGTCGCTGGCCAAGTTGGCTGCTCGCGTCATGGCTGGCAAGACCCTGGCCGAAGTCGGGTTCACCCAGGAAATCATTCCGCCGTTCTTCAGCGTCAAGGAAGCGGTATTCCCCTTCGCCAAGTTCCCGGGCGTCGACCCGATCCTCGGCCCAGAAATGAAGTCCACCGGTGAAGTGATGGGCGTCGGCGATACCTTCGGTGAAGCCTTCGCCAAGGCTCAGTCGGGGGCCAGCGAGATTCTGCCAAACGCCGGCGTGGCCTTTATCAGTGTGCGTGATGACGACAAGCCGTTGGTGGCTGGCGTTGCCCGCGACCTGATCGAGCTGGGCTTCGAGGTGGTGGCTACCGCCGGTACCGCCAAGCTGATCGAGGCGGCAGGCCTGCCAGTGCGCCGGGTGAACAAGGTGACCGAAGGTCGTCCGCACGTGGTCGACATGATCAAGAACGACGAAGTTACTCTGATCATCAATACCACTGAGGGTCGTCAGTCTATCGCTGACTCCTACTCAATCCGTCGTAACGCTCTGCAGCACAAGATCTACTGCACCACCACCATCGCGGCGGGGCAGGCGATCTGTGAGGCGCTCAAGTTCGGTCCCGAGAAGACCGTGCGCCGGCTGCAGGATCTGCATGCAGGAATCAAGGCATGACCAAATACCCCATGACCGTCCAGGGCGCTCGCGCCCTGGAAGAGGAGCTGGCGCATCTGACCAAGGTCGTGCGTCCCAAGCTCAGCCAGGATATCGGCACCGCGCGTGAGCTCGGTGACCTCAAGGAAAACGCCGAATACCATGCCGCGCGCGAGCAGCAAGGCATGGTCGAGGCGCGTATCCGCGATATCGAAGGCCGTCTGCAGAATGCGGTGATCATCGATGTCACCAGCATCGAGCATACCGGCAAGGTGATTTTTGGTACGACCGTTGAGATCGCCAACTGCGAGACCGATGAAAGCGTGACTTACCAGATCGTTGGCGAGGACGAGGCTGACATCAAGCAGCGCAAGATTTCCGTCGGTTCACCTATCGCGCGCGCCTTGATCGGCAAGAGCGAGGGCGATGTGGTGGTGGTGCAGACGCCAAGTGGTGCGCTTGAGTATGAGATCGTCGAGGTTCGTCATCTCTAAGCCTGGCGCGCGCGATGCCGGCGCAATCAGCTGGCTGCTGGCCCAGACATTGTGGGTCGGCGGCCTCTGGTTGCTGCATTTTCTGCTGTTGCCGGCCATTGCCAAGATTGGCCTGGCTTCGCTGTTGGTCGAGGAGATCAGCAACACCCTGCGGCCATTGCTGGTTGGCCTGGCGGCTGTTTGCGCCGGGTTACAGGTACTGGTGCTGATTCGTGCCGAACGCCTGGCAAGCCTGTGGCGTGATACCCGCGGGCAGTTGCTGTTGGTTGTGCTGGCGATGGCGGGGAGTTACTTCGTCGTGCGCCAGCTGCTGCCAGAGATTGAACTGTGGTTGATGTTCAGTTATCTGGTCATGGCCTTTTGCGGCCTGTTGCTGGTCTTGCAGCCACTGCCGCAAAAACTCAGGCACAGGCTCTAAGCGCTAAGGGTGGTTGCCAAGGCGCTGAGCGCGCCTTGCAACGGCTGAGCAATCAGCCGTGATGACGGTGAACGTTGGACAGGTTCTTGTTCACTTTCGGGTTCTTGCGGTAGATCAGCGCCATTTTGCCAATCACCTGAACCAGCTCGGCTTTACTGGCTTTGCACAGTTCGTTGATGGCCGCCAGGCGGTCTTCACGTTCGGTGATGCGTAATTGCACTTTAATCAGTTCATGATCGCCCAGTGCGCGTTCCAGTTCAGTCAGCACACCTTCGGTCAGACCGTTGTCAGCCACGATCAATACAGGCTTCAAATGGTGACCGATAGATTTGAATTGTTTCTTCTGCTCTTGAGTGAGCGGCATAATCTGATTCCTGCATTTAATCTGGTAAAAAACGGCGGTTAGTTTACCCGAGCGCCTTCGGGGCCGCCCAGATATTCATGCGTTGCACATTTCGAGGTATTGCGTGGCCCGTTCCAAGACCAGTCAAGGTTGGCTGAAAGAGCATTTCAACGACCCCTACGTCAAAATGGCGCAGAAGGATGGCTATCGCTCGCGCGCCAGCTACAAGCTGCTGGAGATCCAGGAGAAGGATCGCATCCTGCGCCCTGGCATCACTGTAGTTGATCTGGGCGCTGCGCCAGGCGGCTGGTCGCAGGTCACCAGTCGGGTGATCGGTGACAAAGGCCGGTTGATCGCCTCAGATATTCTCGAGATGGACAGCATCCCCGACGTCACCTTTATCCAGGGCGACTTTACCGATGATGCGGTGTTTGCGCGCATTCTCGAGGCCATTGGCGATAAACCCGTGGACCTTGTGATTTCCGATATGGCCCCCAATATGAGTGGTGTAAGGGAGTCGGATCAGCCGCGGGCCATGTACCTGTGCGAATTGGCCCTGGATCTGGCGGGGCGGGTATTGCGCCCCGGTGGTGATTTTCTGATCAAGATCTTCCAGGGCGAAGGCTTCGATCTGTACCACAAGCAGGTACGCCAGATGTTCGACAAGGTGCAGATGCGCAAACCGCTTTCTTCGCGTGATCGCTCCCGTGAGCAGTATCTGCTGGCGCGCGGTTTTCGCGGGCTTTGAGCGCCTGCAGGCAGGGGCGTTGGGTGGGTCGAATGGTGGTCGGTTACAGGGTTTGGCAAATATAGGGTTACAGACGGCGTCTGCCAGGAGTGGGCGTTGTGTAGTAAGTTAGATCGGTACATAACTGGTCGTCATGCGAAGCACGCTTCGACACGAGGCCTGCTGCAGAGGGTAGCTAATTGAACGACATGGCAAAGAATCTGGTCCTGTGGCTGATCATCGCCGCCGTCTTGGTGACGGTGATGAACAATTTTTCCAGCCCGAGTGAGTCGAACAAACTCAATTACTCGGAGTTTATCCAGCAGGTCCAGGATGGCACGGTCAAGCGGGTAACCGTTGACGGTTTTATTATCAGTGGCGTGCGTGGCGATGGCTCGACCTTCGAAACCGTGCGTCCGGCGATTCAGGACAATGGCCTGATCAAGGACCTGATCGACAACAATGTCGAGATCGTCGGCAAGCAGCCCGAGCAGCAGAGCATCTGGACCCAGTTGCTGGTGGCCAGCTTCCCGATCCTGGTGATCATTGCCGTATTCATGTTCTTTATGCGCCAGATGCAGGGCGGCGGCGGTGGTAAGGGTGGGCCGATGAGCTTCGGCAAGTCCAAGGCGCGCCTGCTCTCCGAGGATCAGGTCAAGACCACCTTCGCCGACGTCGCCGGTTGCGACGAGGCCAAGGAAGAAGTCAGCGAGCTGGTCGAGTTCCTGCGTGATCCGGGCAAGTTCCAGCGCCTCGGTGGCCGTATCCCGCGTGGCGTGCTGATGGTTGGCTCGCCGGGTACTGGTAAGACCTTGCTGGCCAAGGCGGTTGCTGGTGAGGCCAAGGTGCCGTTCTTCACCATTTCCGGTTCCGATTTCGTGGAAATGTTCGTCGGTGTCGGTGCATCCCGTGTGCGTGACATGTTCGAGCAGGCCAAGAAGCACGCGCCCTGCATCATCTTTATCGATGAAATTGACGCCGTCGGTCGTCATCGTGGCGCTGGCATGGGCGGTGGTCACGACGAGCGCGAGCAGACCCTCAACCAGTTGCTGGTCGAGATGGACGGTTTTGAAATGAATGACGGCATCATCGTGATTGCCGCCACCAACCGTCCGGACGTGCTCGATCCTGCGCTGTTGCGTCCAGGCC
>DASUOY010000304.1:0-8273 GCA_036276395.1 Pseudomonas sp. | reverse complement strand
TCCTCTGCGACCAGCGCATGCCCGGCATGAGCGGCACCGAATTCCTCGACCGGGTCAAGAACCTCTACCCCGACACCTTCAGAATCATCCTGTCGGGCTATACCGACCTGGAGTCCATTCTGCAGGCAATCAACCACGGGGCGATTTATCGCTTCTACACCAAACCCTGGGACAACAAGACCCTGCGCGACAATATCCGCGAAGCCTTTCGCCACTATTGGCTCGTGCACGACCTCCCCAGCGATTAGCTCGCAAGCACCCAATTACGGCATTGCTCACGGCACGCGCGGCGGCGCCGGCCTATGCTGTGCAGACAGCCCACCACCAGTCAGCCGCATGCCGCGCCCAGCCCTGCGCCACGCCCCGCCTGTTTCCTTGCCGCCGCGAGCCTCTATGCGCCACGCCCTGCTGCTAATGCTGATCAGTTTGCTGCCGCTTGGCGCCCAGGCCGAGCGTGAGGTACAGGTGTGGACCTATCACCAGATACCGCCCTTTATCCTCGACCAGCAGCGCCAGCAGGGCCTGTCCTTCGACCTGCTGCAGCTGCTCAACCAGCACGCCGACAACCATGGGCGCTTTCGTTTCCGCCTGCACGCCCTGCCACGCAAGCGCCTGGACCGCAACCTGAGCAGGGGTCTGCCTGGTCTGGTGCTGTGGGTCAGCCCGATATTCTTCGACGATCCGCAGGGCCAGCGTTACCAGTGGACCGCGCCGTTGCTGCACGACCAGCAGGAATTTCTCTCACGCGAGGAACGGCCCTTCAGCTACCAGGGCCCGGCGTCGCTGCACGGGCGGATTCTGGGCGGCGTGCTGGGGCACCAGTACATTGGCCTGCAGGCCGATATCGACAAAGGCCTGATCCGCCGCGAGGACGTGCTGCACGATGAGCAGAACCTCAACAAACTGCTGAGCAAGCGCCTCGACCTGATCCTGATGCCCCGCTCCACGGTCCTGTTCTACAGCCAGCAAATGGGCCTGGACGGCCAGCTGTACTTCTCCCCCACGCCGCTCAGCCGCTTCAGCCGCCAGCTGCTCCTGCAACCCAGCCTGGAACCGGAGATCAGGGCGTTTCTGCAAACCGTGGTGGGCAGCCTGGCGGACAATCCGCAGTGGCGGCAGCTGCTGCACAAATACGGCCTCGACCGCAGCACCCGGCCCGCCGACGCCTCGCTGCGCTAAGAACCTGTTTATGATCTGCTGCGCGTCGGCCATCCGGCGTTAAAAACAGCCTCGAAATGCTCATTTACAGCCAGTAAACTCCGCTTCCTCGGCTGTTTTTGCCTTGTCTGGCTCTAGCTCGCGAGATCGTAAACAGGTTCTAAGCCCGCCCTTACTGGGCGAGCGGGAGAATATCGAAGCCCTTGCGGTTATCGCTGACGATGCGGAAGTTCTGCGTCGTCCCCGCCTCGACCTTGACCGCCAGTTCGCGGCGCAGGCGGCCTTTGCCGCACAGGGTGTCATCCATCTCGTCGATGCCGATGCCCAGCACCCGGGTGCCTACCGGCACCTGGAAACTCGCCACCTCGCCCATGCCGATACGCGCCGCCACCCGGCGGTCGACCAGCACGGCCACATAGCAGCCACCACCCATGCCGCCGAAATCCCGGTTGACCACCAGCTGGCCGGCCTGCGCCAAGGGTTGCTGGTAACCCAGCAAGCGCTCGGCGGCGACCGGTTTCACATGCTCCGGGGCGGCCTGCCAGGATGAACAGCCAGCCAGCAACAGCGCTAACACGACACCAGTCAATCGCATAACAGCCCTCCATGGGCGCAAGAAACAGCAAGGGAAACCCGCACAAGCCGCCTGAGTATTGCCCCGGGCGCGCCGCGCCTCAAGTAAAGACTGGCGGCGCATCGGTTCAACCTGCCAGGCGTCGCAGCAGCCGCGCCTGCAGTTGCTCAAGCAGCGCCGGCTCGGCCTTGGCGCTGGCATGGATGGCCAGCTGCTCCCCGACATAGCGCGGCACTATATGCAGATGCAGGTGGAACACCGTCTGCCCGGCCGGCGCGCCGTTGAACTGCGCCACCTGCACCCCGGCAGGTTCCAGCTCGTCCACCAGCACGCGAGTCAGGCGCTGCACCACGGCCATCAGTTTGGCCAGGGTATCCGGGTCGACGTCGAGAAGATTGCGCGCCGCCACCCCTTTGGGAATCACCAGGGTATGACCATAGGACTGCGGAAACAGATCGAGAAAGGCCAGCACCTCCTCGTCCTCGTAGAGCTTGTAGCAGGGGGCCTCGCCACGAATGATCTGGGCGAAGATATTCTGTGCATCGTAGGTGCCGTGCAGGCTCATCGGGACTCTCCGTAAAGGGGATTAGCGGGGCACACCATAGCGCCTGGCGCCCGTGGAAAAAACCGCATGATAAGGATGCACAGGGTGCGCCGCCCAGCGCCGCCAGGTATCTTCTGCAAACCGCCGCTCTCCAGGACCCAAGCATGCGCCCAGCCCTTCTTCACACCGCCCTCATCCTAGCCTCGACGCTGCTCGCAGCCAGCGCCCAAGCCAAGGTCGAGGTCGAAGCCGCGCGCCACCAGAGCCTGGGTACGGTGCTGGCGGCGAAGATTTCCGAGGACATCGCCCCCGGTGACTACGAGGCCCTGCTCAAGGGCATCCAGGCCAACCCGGGGCAGTTCAGCCGCAAGATAGTGCTGCTGGACAGCATCGGCGGCAGCGCCCCGGAAGCCATGCGCATGGGCCGCCTGCTGCGCGAGACCGGCTTCGACACCCTGGTGCCAGCCGCGGGGGTGTGCCAGGGCAGCTGCATCTACCTGCTGGCCGCCGGTCACAAGAAGACCGTCAGCGGCCATGTCGGCCTGCACCGCCCGCCCTTCTCCAGCGGCGACTCGGCCCAGGCCCAGGCCGCCCACCGGCACGAGCGCTATAGCCCAACGGCCTACTTGCGCGAGATGAATATCCCGACGCGCCTGGCCGACGAAATGCAGCGCATCGCACCACAGCGGATGAAGCTGCTGTCGGCCCAGGAGCTGGCCCGTTATGGGCTCAAGTGAGAGCACGCCGGCCGGGCAACGCCGTCATCGTACAAACGAGGCCAATCAGCAAACCAGGTAAAGCCAGGCCTGCTTAACTGCAACACAGCCCCGCCCCGAAAATGCCGCGCAGGCGCCAGGCCAAATCGCTTCAGGAGCCGCTTATCTTGATGCCATCCAGACCCTTTCCCAGCCTGCCCCTGGCGGTAAAAATCCTCCTGCTGGTTCTGGCCTATATCCTGGCTGGGCGTCTGGCGCTGTTGCTGGCCATTCCGCCTGGCTTTGCCAGCGCCATCTTCCCGCCCGTGGGCATTGCCCTGGCCGCGGTGCTGATCTGGGGTTGCCCAATGCTGGTCGGGGTATTTCTCGGCTCGCTGCTGCTCAACCTGAGCATCGGCTTTAGCAGCTTCGAAGCGCTCAACCTGCGCGGCCTGCTGATCGCCAGCGGCATCGCCCTGGGCACCTCACTGCAAAGCCTGCTCGGCAGCTGGCTGATTCGCCGCTATGTAGGGTTTCCCAACGCCCTGACCGATGAGCGCAGCATTTTCCGCCTGCTGTTGCTCGGCGGCCCGCTGGCCTGCCTGCTCAGTGCCAGCATCGGCGCCGGGGTGCTGTATGCCAGCCAGGTGATCAGCACCACCGAACTGCCCTTCAGCTGGTGGACCTGGTGGGTGGGCGACAGCATCGGCGTGCTGATCGCCACGCCACTGATGTTTATCGCCTTCGCCCAGCCGCGGGCGCTCTGGCGCAGCCGGGCCGGCAATGTAGGCCTGCCCTTGCTGATCAGCTGCGCGATCATGATGCTGATCTTTATCCGCTCCAGCGAAGCCGAGCAGAACAACCTCACCCTGCGCTTCCATGAACAGGCCAAGCTGATGAGCCTGACCCTGCAATCGCGCCTGGATCTCTACAGCAAGGCCACCCAGTCGATCGAGCGTCTATTCAGCGCCTCCCAGGAGGTGACCCGGCAGGAGTTCGCCCAGTTCGTCGCCAACCTGCCGCAGACCTATCCGGGCATCACCGGCCTGGGTTGGGACCGCCGCATTGCCGGCAGCGAGCGCGCCGACTACGAGGCGGCCCTGGCCGCAGAAGGCTTCCCCGGCGTGCGCATCAGCCAGCACGATGCAAGCGGCGCCCAGGTGCCCGCCGAGCCGCGCGACAGCTATGTGCCTATCACCTATGTCGAGCCCCTGGCCGGCAGTGCCAAGATCCTCGGCTTCGATATCGCCAGCGACCCGCTGCGCCGCCGCGCCCTGGACCAGGCCCGTGATAGTGCCCAGGCGACCATGACCGCGCCGATCAGCCTGGTGCAGGACGCCCAGGCGCAACCCGGGGTGCTGATTTTCTATCCGGTGTACCAGGGCGGCGTGCCGCCCGAGCTGGAGCAGCGCAGAAGCGCGTTGCGCGGCTATGCGGTGGCGGTGATCCGCATACGCGACCTGATCGACAGCGCCCTGGGCGTCTACCCCGCCGAGAGTTTTCAACTGCACCTGGAAGATGTCACCGAGGCCACGGCGCACCCCCTGTATGGCCAGGCCAGCAGCGACCTGCCCGCCTATGCCAAGGCGCTGGTCTGGCAGGAGCGCTTCCAGGTGGCCGGGCGCAGCCTGCAGCTGACGATCGCGCCAAGCGCGACCCTGTTGCAGCGCAACCATGGCCTGCAGTCCTGGGTGGTGCTGGCCGGCGGCTTGCTGCTGTGCAGCCTGCTCGGCGGCTTCCTGCTGGCCATGACCGGGCGCGCCGAGCAGATCAGCCAGCAAGTCGAGCAGCGCACCCTGGAACTCAGCGCCATCCTGGAGAACGCCGCCGAAGGCATCCTGATCTTCGACGAACAGGGGCAGATCCAGCGGGCCAACCCGGCCAGCAGCCGCCTGCTCGGCTATAGCGTCGAGGCCCTGACGCAGCACCGCATCGGCCAGCTGATTCCCACCCTGTACACCGACAGCGAGGCCGCCCTGGCGGACAAACTGGACAAGCCGCTGGAGGTCGGCGGCAAGCATGCCGATGGCCAGCCACTGGAGCTGGAAGTCACCCTGAGCAGCTATGAGCTGCCCGGCCGCCACCTGTATATCGGCATGCTGCGCGACATCAGCGCGCGCAAGCAGGTCGAGCGCCTGAAAAGCGAATTTATCTCCACCGTCAGCCACGAACTGCGCACGCCCCTGACCTCGATCAAGGGCTCGCTGGGCCTGCTGGTCGGCACCACGTTCGGCGAGCTGCCGCCGCTGGTGCAGGAGCTGGTGCGGATCGCCCAGAGCAACTCGGAGCGCTTGATCAACCTGGTCAACGATATTCTCGATATCGAGAAACTGGAGTTCGGCCAGGTCGGCATCCACCTCGGCCGCACCGAGCTGCGCCCGCTGCTGCGCGAGGCGCTGGCGCACAACCAGGGCTATGCCGACAGCTTCGCCGTGCGCCTGCAATTGGATGACAGCGCGCTACCGGAGCAGACCCTGGTCGAAGTCGACAGCCTGCGTCTGCAGCAGGTGCTGAGCAACCTGATCTCCAATGCGGTGAAATTCTCCCCACCCCAGGGCCAGGTCGAGATCAGCGCCCAGATAGTCGAGGACCAGGTGCGGGTGCAGGTACGCGACCACGGCCCGGGCATCGCCGAGGAGTTCCGCACGCGCATCTTCCAGAAATTCGCCCAGGCCGATGGCTCCGATGGTCGCCGCCGCGGTGGCACCGGCCTAGGCCTGAGCATCTGCAAGACGCTGATCGAACGCATGCACGGGCAGATCGGCTACAGCAGCGTGGTCGGCGCAGGCAGCACCTTCTACTTCACCCTGCCGCTGCTGCAGGCTTGAGGCCAGCCAGCAACGTGCGTGGTGTTTTATGGGTATCGCTGCGCTCAACCCATCCTACGAAGCTACAAGGTGCCCCTACCTGTTGGGCGCGATTGGCCCATGGCCTTATAACGCGCGTACTCAGCTCAGGGATAAAGCCGCTGCGGCCGCTGTCCTATCGACAACAGGCTCTAAGGAGGTACAGAGATGAATGGAAAACCCCTGCTTGGCCTCGGTCTGCTGTGCGCCCTGGCCTGTACCGGGGCAAGCCTGGCACAGGCTGAACACAGCTACGCCGATGACAAATGGGCAGAAGAATTCAGCAGCGGGCCCTGCCAGGTAAAGCGTACGGCCGACAACGCTGAATACAAGGAAGAGATCAAGTGCCCCAACGGCTACGGCGCCCACTGGCCCCGTGGCGAGTGGAAGGACGAATACTGGGAGCGCGGCTGCAAGGTCAAGATCGAAGCCAAGCACGATGAATACAAGAAAGAGGTCAAATGCCGGCACGATGATGACTAAGGGCGAACTCGCCAGCCTAGGCGTCGACGCTAGCCCATTGCTTGCTTAGGCGCTTATCCGACACAGGCAGCTTGGTGCCCAGCTGCTGGGCGAACAGCGACACGCGGTATTCCTCCAGCAGCCAGCGATACAGCACCAGTTGCGGGTCGCGCTTGCCTTCCTGGCCGTGTTTGCCCAGGCGCGCCTGGTACTGCTCCCAATAGCCAGCCAGCTCACCGCTCCACACCCGGTCGCGCTGAACCTGAGCGGCGATCTTGTCCAGGCGCTGCTCGATGGCCTTGAGATAACGCGGCACTTCCTTAAGCCACTGCGCCGGGGTTTCGCGGACAAAACCGGGATACACCAGATTGCTCAGCTGCAGCTTGATATCGTTGAGCGCCATGGCCTGGGCCAGGTCGATCTTGCCTTTGAAGCGTTTCTGCAGGCCGTGCCAGAGCTTGAGAATCTCCAGGGTCAGTTTGGCCAGACGCTCGGCGTGACTGGTCCAGTCGCCACGCTTGCGCTCGGCCAAAGCGGCCAGACCGGCGCCATCACGCGGTAAAGGCTCGCTGCCTTCGAGAATGCAGCTGTCGAGGCTGGCCAGCAGAATGTCTTCGACCAGCGCATCGACACGGCCCATGTCGCGATAGAGCAGCGCCAGCTCGGTCAGCCCCGGCAGCTTGCCGCGCAGAAACTTTGCCTGCTCAGCCAACTGTTGCAGCAACAAACGCTGCAGCGCACGGCGATGCTTGAACTCGGCTTCGGCCAGGGTCGGGAAGCGCCCTTCCTTGACCACGCCCGCCTCTTCCACCAGCGCCGGGTAAACGGTCATGGATAATCCTGCGACCTGCTGCTGGGTCTTCGCCGCCACTTCGCTAAAGGCCTTGGCCTCGACCGGCTGCTGACTCTTGGCGGTTTTCGGCAAGGCCAGACCGGCCTGGGTGGCCTCGCTAAAGCGCGCGGTAAGCTCGGCCAGATCACGGCCTTCGCCCAGGGGTTTGCCCTGGTTGTCGACCACTTCGATATTTATCCGCAGATGGCCTTCCAGCTGCGCGGCGGACTCCGCCCAAGCCTCGTCGCTGACCCGCGTACCGGTCATACGCGTCAGCTCACGGCCAAGGGCCTCGAGCAGGCTGCCGTCGGCAAAGCTGATCTTGCCCAGCGCTGCGCCGACAAAATCCGGCACCGGTACAAAATTCTTGCGCAGCGCCTTGGGCAGGCCACGCACCAGGGCCATGCATTTGGCCTCCAGCAGGCCCGGCACCAGCCATTCCAGACGCTCGGGCGGCAGTTGCGGCAACAACGGTGCGGGTACGCGCAGGGTTACCCCGTCACGCGGGTGGTTGGGCTCGAAGTGATAGCTCAGCGGCAGTATCAGTTCACCCAGGCGCAGGCTATCCGGGTACTGCGCGGCGGTAACTTCCTTGGCATCGCGGGCGAGCACATCCTCTTCGCGCATGATCAGCAGCTGGTGGTTCTTCGCGCTTTCGCTTTTGTACCAGCTGTCGAAGGTCGCGCTCTGGTAGATATCCGCCGGCAGACGCGCCTCGTAGTAGGCAAACAGGGTTTCATCGTCGGCAAGAATGTCGCGGCGGCGCGCCTTGGCTTCCAGCTCGTCGAGCTTTTCCAATAGCTGGCGGTTAGCGGTCAGGCACTTGGCGCGCGAGTTGATTTCGCCACCGACCAGACCCTCGCGGATAAACAGCTCGCGACAGACTACCGGCTCGATGGGGCCGAAATGCACCGGGCGGCGGCCGACCACGATCAGGCCGTAAAGGCTGATCTGCTCGAAGGCTACAACCTGGCCGCGTTTCTTCTCCCAGTGCGGCTCCAGATGGTTTTTCTTGATCAGGTGGCCGGCCAGCGGCTCGATCCAGTCCGGCTCGATCTTGGCCACCATGCGCGCAAACAGCTTGGTGGTTTCCACCAGCTCGGCGGCCATCAACCAGCTGGGTTTCTTGCGGCCGATCACCGAGGACGGGTGCACCCAGAAG
>DASUOY010000303.1:0-13882 GCA_036276395.1 Pseudomonas sp. | reverse complement strand
GCTGCTTGAGAAACTCCAGCAGCAGGCGGCTGCGCGAGTCGGTTTCCCGTTCCAGGCGCAGGGCGTAGATGCCACTGGGTTCGGGAGGCGGCAGGCCGTTCTCGCAGAACACTGGCAGCAGTTCGCCGCGCAGCAGGTAGTCGCTGATCAGCCAGGTCGGCAGGTGGGCAATGCCCAGGCCCGCGAGGGCGCTGAACAGCAGGGCCTCGGCGTTATTGGCGGTCATCCGCAGGCGCTTGGGTCGGCACAGTTGCAGCTTGCCGTCCTGCTCGAAACGCCAGGCATAGGGCGGCGCCAGGCCGTCCCAGTCGAGGCCGTCGTGTTCCAGCAGTTCATCGGGACTGCGCGGCACGCCGCGCCTGGCCAGATAATCCGGGCTGGCGCAGAGCACCCGCACCATGGGCGACAGCGCCGTGGCGACCAGACGGGTGTCGGCCAGCGGGCCGATGCGCAGCACCAGATCGACTTCGCCCAGGTGCGCGCCGTGCAGGTCGACGAAGCTGTCGATCAGGCGCAATTGCACATCCAGCCCGGGATAGGCGAGCAGGAATTCGGCGATGGCCGGGGCCAGATGGCGGCGGCCGAATGGCGCGGGAGCGTCGATGCGGATCAGGCCTTCGGGGGCGCTGCTCAGGGACACGGCTTCGGCGCGGGCCAGGTGCAGCTCGGCGAGGATGCGCCTGGCCCGTTCGGCAAAGGCCAGGCCAGCTGGGGTGGCCCGCACCGCATGGGTGCTGCGGCTGAACAGGCTGCTGCCCAGGGAGCGCTCCAGAGCATCGATGCGCCGTGCCACGGCCGAGGGCGTCAGCGGGTGGCGGCGGGCGGCGGCGGAAAAACTGCCGCTGTCCAGCACATCGAGAAACAGGCTGAGTTGGTCGGTCAGGGCATCTGGATTCATATCTGCGCTCGGCTATGCGTACAAGGCATAGCCATTGTGCGTGGTTGTGCGTTTCCCTGCCAGTAGCCAGGGATTAGGCTAGCGGCTCCTTATCTGGAGCGATTCGATGGACCTGCTCGACTTTGCCCTGAACCTTGTTCTCGGGCTTGCCCTTGGGACGCTGGGCGGTTTGTTCGGTATCGGTGGCGGGCTGACCGCCATTCCGGCGCTGGGCGTGCTGTTCGATCTGGATCAGCAACTGGCCCAGGGCACCGCATTGGTGATGGTAGTGCCCAATGTGCTGCTGGCGCTGTGGCGCTATCACCAGCGCAACCGTATCGACCCGCGCCATGCCCTGGCCTTGGCCCTGAGCAGCCTGGTCTTCGCGCTGCTGGGCGCCAGCTGGGCGGTGACTCTGGATGCCGGGCGCATGCGCCTGGGCTTTGTGGTCTTTCTGCTGCTGTTGGCGCTGTACAACCTGTCGCGCCTGTATTTCCGTCCGCCTGCCGCCGTAGGCGGTTTGCGTTACCCCTGGCCCTGGTTGAGCGTGCTGGGCAGTGGCGCGGGGTTGCTCGGTGGCTTGTTCGGGGTGGGCGGCGCGGTGCTGGCCACGCCGGTGCTGACCAGCCTGTTCGGCACTTCCCAGGTGATGGCCCAGGGGCTGTCCCTGGCCTTGGCGGCGCCCAGCACCGGGGTGACCCTGGCCACCTATGCGCTGCATGGCCAGGTCGACTGGCTGCTGGGTTTGCCCCTGGCGTTGGGCGGCCTGCTCAGCATCAGCTGGGGCGTGCGGCTGGCCCATGCCTTGCCCGAACCGCTGCTGCGCGCCTTGTTCAGCGCCTTTCTGCTGCTCTGCGCGCTGTTACTGGGGCTTAAAGCCTAAAGCCTTCGACTATCTGCTCGGCCAGGGTGTCGGTGACCTGGGATTGGCTGTGGTTGTTGCGTAGCAGCACGATGCTGGCCATGGGCATGCTCGGCAGGCCTTCGGCCTCGCCGATGATTTGCAGGTCCGGGGTGATCAGACTTTGCAGCTGCGCGGTAATCGCCAGGCCGGCGCTGACCGCAGCCATGATCGCCGACAGGCTGGGGCTGGTGTAGGCGATGCGGTAGTTGCGGCCCAGGGCGTCCAGGCCATTGCAGGCCCAGGAGCGGCAGAAGCACTGGGAGTTGAACATGGCCAGGGGCAGGGTGTCGCGCTCATGCAGATTGCTGCCGCGGGCCTGGGCCCAGACCAGGCGCTCGTGGCGCAGCAGCTGGCCGATCTCGGTGCCCGGCTCACGGGTGACTATGGTCAGGTCCAAGTCCTGGCGTTGCAGCAGCTGGAAGGAGGGCTCGCAATGCAGTTCCACCTGCACCAGCGGGTAGGAGTCGGCGAAGCGCACCAGGATGCCCTGCATAAAGCGCATCACATAGTCGTCCGGGGTACCGATGCGCACGGTGCCGACCATATGCGGCTCGCGCATGCTGTTCATCACCTCGGCGTGCAGTTTGAGAATGCGCCTGGCGTAACTCAGCAGCAGCTGGCCCTCGGCGGTCAGGCTGAGTTGGCGGCCGTCGCGCTGGAACAGCGGGCGCTGCACCACGTCCTCTTCCAGGCGCTTCATCTGCATGCTCACCGCCGACTGGGTGCGGTTGACCATCTCCGCCGCGCGGGTAAAGCCGCCGTGATCGGCAATGGCAACAAAGGTGCGCAGCAGTTCGCTGTCGATGCTCGGGTAGCTGGCCATCCATCAATCTCCGAGATGCATTGCATAAGAAACATTCGTTGGATTGATCATAAGCTCGGCGCGAGACTGTCGCCAACCCCACAAGGAGGGCGACGAGATGAAAGGTCAAAAAGGTTATGCACTAGTGGTGGCAGCACCCCGGCATCTAAGCCTGAGCGCACTGGCCAGAAAGCTTGGCCAGCAACTCAAGCGCTGGTATCAATTGGCGGAGCAGCGCCGGCGCTTGGCCTCGCTCGATGGGGCGGCGCTCAAGGATCTTGGCCTGAGCCGGGCCGATGTGCTGCAGGAATCCGAGCGGCCTTTCTGGGATGATCCCTTGGCGCAAACATTGAGAAATCACCAACAGGGACGCTGAAATGCAGGTACGGATAGTCAATGCTTTTGTCGACGGCGAACAGGGCGGCAATCCCGCCGGCGTGGTGTTGCAGGCCGATGCGCTGAGTACGGCGCAGAAGCAGGCGATAGCCGCGCAGGTGGGGTTGTCGGAGACCGCCTTCGTATCCCGTTCGGAAAGCGCGGCGTTCAAGTTGGAGTTCTTTACGCCAACCCGGCAGATCGCCCATTGTGGCCACGCCACCGTGGCCACTTTTTCCTTGTTGCGTCAGCTGGGCCTGGTCGGCGAAGGCTGGAGCAGCAAGGAAACCATAGACGGCAACCGCGACATCCTGCTGCTGGGCGATATGGCCTTTATGGAGCAGCGCCAGCCGCAATACCTGGATCTGCGCAGCGAGCCCCGGGCCCTTGCCGAAGTGCTGGCCGCTCTGGGCGTAACGCCTGAGCAATTGCTCCCTGGCTTGTGGCCGACGCGGGTAAATACCGGCGCGTCCTTTATCCTGGTGCCGTTGATCGACGAGGCCAGCGTGGCCGCAGTCGTTCCCGATCAGGCCGAGTTGGCGCGGCTCAGCGAGCAGTTCGAGTTGATCGGCTTCTACCTGTTCTCCCCGCAGACCCGTGAGCCTGGGCGGGATGCCGGGGCGCGGATGTTCGCGCCACGTTATGGCATCAATGAGGAGTCCGCCACGGGCATGGCGGCCGGGCCTCTGGCGTGCTTTCTTCACGATTACCTGGGTGTGGCCGGCCCGCGTCTGTTGATCGAGCAGGGCTACCTGATGCAGCCGCCATCGGCGAGTATGATCACCGTCGACCTGCAATTGGCCGAAGGCCGCATCGAGCGTCTGCTGGCTGGGGGAAAGGCGCAGGTGATGAGTGAAATTACCCTCGAACTGAAATCGCACAAGGAATGAGCATGTCCCTTTACCAACTCGCGCAACTGAATATCGCCAGCATGAAGCAACCGCTGGAATCTCCCGGTATGGCGGATTTCGTCGCCAATCTGGAGCGCATCAACGCCCTGGCCGAGGCCTCGCCGGGCTTTGTCTGGCGCCTGCAGGACGAGGCGGGGGATGCCACCGCCATTCGCCCCTTTGGCGAGGAGGTGCTGGTCAATCTGTCCGTCTGGCGCGATGTCGAGGCGCTCAAGGACTACGTCTACAACTCCGCCCATGCCGAGATACTCAAGCGGCGCAATGAGTGGTTCGAGCGCATGGGCGAGGCGCATATGGTGTTGTGGTGGGTGCCGGTCGGTCATCTGCCCAGCATCGGCGAGGCGGCCGAACGCTTGCGGTTGCTGCGCGAGCAGGGGCCGAGCGCGCAGGCCTTTAGCTTTCGCCAGGCCTTTCAGCCCTCCGTTAGCCAGGCTGCCGTGCTGGAGCAGTCCTGACTCAGGCTGGCTAGCCTTGGCGCAGGCGCGCTCAGCACTGCCGCGTGCCTGCGCCGCCATCTAGGCTGAGGCTGTCGGATCATCGGGTCGGCAATTGTGTACGGCTTCCGCTACAATGCGCGCCGAATTTGTCTTGCCCGAGAGCCCAGCCATGTCCGCTTGCCAGACCCCGATCATCGTTGCCCTGGATTTCCCGACCCGTGACGCCGCCCTGGCGCTGGCCGAGCGCCTGGACCCCAAGCTGTGCCGGGTCAAGGTTGGCAAGGAGCTGTTCACCCGCTGCGGTCCGGAGATTGTCGGCGCGCTGGCCGCTAAGGGCTTCGAGGTGTTTCTCGACCTGAAATTCCACGATATCCCCAACACCACCGCCATGGCGGTCAAGGCCGCCGCCGAGATGGGCGTGTGGATGGTCAATGTGCACTGCTCGGGCGGCCTGCGCATGATGGCGGCCTGTCGCGAAACCCTGGACCAGCTGGCTGGCGCCAAGCCGCTGCTGATCGGCGTGACCGTGCTGACCAGCATGGAGCGCGAGGATCTGGCCGGCATCGGCCTGGATATCCAGCCGCAAGAGCAGGTGCTGCGCCTCGCCGGGCTGGCCGCGCAAGCCGGCTTGGATGGCCTGGTCTGTTCCGCCCAGGAGGCCCAGGCGCTGAAAGCCAGCTATCCGGCGCTGCAACTGGTGACCCCGGGCATTCGCCCGGCCGGCAGCGCCCAGGACGATCAACGGCGCATCCTGACGCCACGCCAGGCCCTGGATGTCGGCTCCGATTATCTGGTGATCGGCCGGCCGATCAGCCAGGCCGCCGATCCGGCTCAGGCCCTGGCGGCTGTGGTCGCCGAGCTGGCCTGAGGCTTCAGCGCATTCTTTATTCGACTCAATCAGGTTTTCACCATGCACCCTGCCGCCGAAGATTCGCCCCTGGGCAAAGCCAGCGAATATATCGCTACCTACACACCGTCCCTGCTGTTCCCCATTCCGCGCGCGCCGAAGTGGGCCGAGCTGGGCCTGAGCGCCGAGACCCTGCCTTATCAGGGGGTGGATTTCTGGAACTGCTTCGAGCTGTCCTGGCTGCTGCCTTCGGGCAAGCCGGTGGTGGCCATGGGCGAATTCGCCATTCCTGCCGACTCGCCGCATATCATCGAGTCCAAGTCGTTCAAGCTGTACCTCAACTCGCTAAATCAGACGGTATTCGACAGTGCCGACGCTCTGGCCGCCGTACTGGTCAAGGATCTTTCGGCGGCGGCGGGCAAGCCGGTTGGCGTGCGCTTGCGCAGCCTGGCAGAAGTGACCGCGGAGGGTGTGGCGAGTGCGCCGGGCCTGTGCATCGATGAGCTGGATGTGGCCATCAGCAACTATGAGCGGCCGCAGCCGGAATTGCTGCGCTGCGATTCGGCGCGGCTGGTGGAGGAAAGCCTGCACAGCCATCTGCTCAAGTCCAACTGCCCGGTCACCGGCCAGCCGGATTGGGGCACAGTGGTGGTGCAGTACCGTGGCGCGGCCCTGGATCACGCCAGCTTGCTGGCTTATCTGGTGAGCTTCCGCCAGCACGCGGATTTCCACGAGCAGTGCGTCGAGCGGATCTTTCTCGACCTGCAGCGCCTGCTCAAACCCGAGCACCTAACGGTCTATGCGCGCTATGTGCGCCGCGGCGGGCTGGATATCAACCCCTATCGCAGCAGCGCCGCCATTGCGCCGGATAATCGCCGATTGGTCCGCCAGTAACGCAAAACCCCAGCTAAGTGCTGGGGTTTTTGTTTGCGTCCCGGGCTCAGATGCCCATATTGGCCAGGCTCTGCATGATATTGCGCAGGGTGCCGGCCAGGGTCGGATGGCTGGCTTCGAAGCGCTCCACCGCCAGGTTGACCCCGTCGACCAGGGTAGCGTCCGGCGCGGCGGCGGCCTGGCGGGCCAGTTGCAGTTCGAGTTCCTGGGTCAGGACAAAGAGTTCGGCCCGTTCTTCTTCGCTGAGCGGCGGCTCTTCAGCCAATTGATCGCGCAGGTCTTGCAGTTGTTGCTGCAGGCGGCTTGCAGGCATGGGCTGGTCCCTCTCGGTATACCTATGGGTTGGCCCGGCGCTTAAGCGCAGGGCTCTTGCATAGCTCAAGGGTAATCCAAGCGCCGCCGCTTTGCTTGTTTTGGATCAAGCCGGGTACTCGTCAGGGCTTTTCGCCTTTCTGCCGGCGCTGCGCCAGGTCGGCCAGGCAGGCGGGCAGGTCGCTCAGTTGATCGATCACCGAGTGCACGCCCAGGCGATACAGGCTCAGGGTCGCCTGGCTGCGCAACTGGTCGCGCTGCGCGCCCGCGAGGCTGTGCCAATCGGCCGGGGCCTGGCCGCAGAGTGGCCCGCAGATGGCCAGGCCTATGGTCCACAGCCCGGCATGCAGGGCGGCTTGCAGCAGGCGTGGTTCGCCGCTGATCAGCACGCAGCCGTCGAGTCGTTCGACCTGCAATTCGATCAGGCTCTGCCAGATCGCATCAGGCGCCGGCCAGGCTCGGCAATTACGCAGTGGCGCGGCAGGCAGCCAGTCGGGCAGGGCGCTGGCCAGATTGATGCTGGCGTCACGGGGCAGCTCGTCCAGCCAGGCGCAGGGCACAGCTTGCTGGCGCAGTTGTGCCAGCAATGTCAGCGCCCCGGGTGTGGCTTCGGCATGCTCACTGGCCGCTGCGCTCAGGGCGTGCTCATAGGCCAGGCGTTCATGGGGCTGCGGGCTGCGCCCGAGCAGTTGTTGTAAGTCGCGTTGCGCGCCTGCCTGCGGGTAGAGGCGCTGCAAGGCAACGGGCACGGTGCGGGCGCCGAAGTCGACCAGGCAACCGGAGAGGCTAAACAGCAGGGCATTGAACTGCGGTGGTGACGCGGGCATCGGCATACGGTTCATCCTGGCGCAATGGCCTGGTCACACTAACGGCGGCAGATGACAGGGCCATGACCGCCAGATTGCAGGGGCGCGCTCGGGGGCTGCCGGCATGACCACAGGTCATTTTTCTGCTCTTGCTTGATCCGCTATGCTGCCCATTGATGTGCCCGAAGTCTTATACTGCGCGCCCTGAAATGGCTGCCTGCGGGCCGCCGTACCCCCGTTTTCAAGGAGAGGCTGTAATGCGTGTAATCGCTGCGAACTGGATTGAGCGACTGGGCTGCGTGCTCGCTTGTGCGGTTTTGCTGCTGCCGGCGGTGGCGCAGGCCAGTGAAGAGGACCCTTGGCAGGGCTACAACCGCTTTATGTTCCGCATCAATGACACTGTCGATGCCTACACCCTCAAGCCGCTGGCCAAGGGTTATCAGGCCGTTACCCCGCAAGTGCTGGAAGATGGCGTGCGTAACGTCTTCGACAATATCGGCGATGTTGGCAACCTGGCCAACAACCTGCTGCAGGGCAAGTTCCACGATGCCGGGGTGGATACCGGGCGGCTGATTTTCAATACCAGTTTCGGTGTGCTGGGTTTCTTCGATGTGGCGAGCCAGATGGGCTTGCAGCGCAGCGATGAAGACTTCGGCCAGACCTTCGGCGCCTGGGGCCTGGGTAGCGGCCCCTATGTGGTACTGCCGCTGCTGGGGCCGAGCACGGTGCGCGATACCTTCGGCAAGATTCCCGACAGCATGCTGACCGCCCAGGCCTATATCGACCATGTGCCGACGCGCAATGTGGTGCATGGGGTCAGCGCCGTGGACACCCGCGCCAGCCTGCTGTCGGCTGAGCGTATGGTCAGCGGCGACAAATACCTGTTTATCCGCAATGCCTATCTGCAAAATCGCGAGTTCCGGGTGCGCGACGGCCAGGTGGAAGACGACTTCTGATCGTTTGGGCAGGGTAAAGAAAAAAGGCGGCTTGATTAGCCGCCTTTTGCGTTTTGCAGGTTTGCTTAAGTCATCGAGATAATGGCCAGCCCGAGCGCCTGGCGGCCATCGTCCATGGTGCTTACGCGCACCACTTCGGCTTGGGCATCCAGGCCGCGCAATTCGTTATGGTCGGAGGCGATATGCACCTTGACCATGTCGCCCATGCGCAGTGCGCTTTGCGCCTCCAGTTGCATGCCGGTGCTGGAGAGGTCGAGGCACAGCGCGGGCACTTCCTGGCCGGCATAGTGCAAGGTGACCGGTGCTTCCAACCGCATGCGGATATAATCGCGTTTTTCGCTGTAGGCATGATCATTTTGGCTCATGGGCGCTTTCCTCTTATTATCGGGACTGTCCTGCGACTCTTATAACCTTGGCCGATTTGAGGTGTAAAGTCGTACGGCGACGATCGGCACCCGCTTGAATCGAGGTGCGGATGGGAGTACCGTCTGCGCCTTGATGCAAGCCGAGTTCGCGCGCGCAGGGCGCTGTCCTGGCGCATAAGCCAACCCATACCCGGCGCAGTTTGCCTGGATACCCCATGCACAAAACCAGTGCCACGCTGCTGATAATCGACGACGACGATGTAGTGCGCGCGAGCCTCGCGGCCTACCTGGAAGACAGTGGTTTTCGGGTGCTGCAAGCCGCCAATGGTTTGCAGGGCCTGGAGGTCTTCCGCACCGCGTCTCCGGATCTGGTGATCTGCGACCTGCGCATGCCCCAGGTCGATGGCCTGGAGCTGATCCGGCGGATCAATGCCCTGCAAGTGGAAACCCCGGTCATAGTGGTGTCCGGCGCGGGCGTGATGAGCGATGCGGTCGAAGCGCTGCGCCTCGGCGCCGCCGACTACCTGATCAAACCCCTGGCGGATCTGGCTGTACTGGAACACTCGATTCGCCGTGCCCTGGATCGGGCCAGCCTGCGCCTGGAAAACCAGCGTTATCGCGAACAGCTGGAAACCGCCAACCGCGAGCTGCAAGCCAGCCTGCACCTGCTACAGGAAGACCAGAATGCCGGTCGCCAGGTGCAGATGAATATGCTGCCCGCAACGCCCTGGCGGGTCGATGGTCTGCATTTCGCCCACCAGATCATCCCGTCGCTCTATCTATCCGGCGATTTTGTCGATTATTTCCGCGTCGACGACAGCCGTATCGCCTTTTACCTGGCCGATGTATCCGGGCATGGCGCGTCTTCGGCGTTTATCACCGTATTGCTGAAATTTATGACCACCCGGCTGCTCTATGAGTCGCGCCGCGGTGGCGAGCTGCCCGACTTCAAGCCTTCCGAAGTGCTGGGTCATATCAATCGCGGCCTGATCAACTGCAAGCTGGGCAAGCATGTCACCATGCTCGGCGGCGTTATCGATCAGCAGAACAACCGCCTGACCTACAGCATTGGCGGCCACCTGCCGCTGCCGGTGCTGTACAGCGAGGGCCAGGCCCAGTACCTGGAGGGCCGTGGCCTGCCAGTTGGGCTGTTCGTTGAGGCCGAATACCAGGATCGTGAGCTGCAGCTGCCGGAGTCGTTCAGCCTGACGCTGCTGTCCGACGGCATACTCGACCTGCTGTCCGGCGATACCCTGAAAGAGAAAGAGGCGCAGTTGCCTGAGCTGATCAGTTCGGCGGGAGGCACCCTGGATGGCTTGCGCAAGGCCTTTGGGCTGGCCAATCTGGGCGAGATGCCGGATGATATCGCCTTGCTGGTGTTAAGCAGGAACCTTGCATGAACCCTGGGATCAATCCCGGCCGAATCCAGTTCGCCGAACAAGACGGAACCTTCGTTCTCAAGTTTGTCGGCGAAGTGCGCCTGACGCTCTGTTCGGCCCTGGACTCGACCATCGAAAAGATCTTCACCGCGCTGAATTTCTCGGCCATCGTGATCGATCTCACCGAAACCCGCAGCATCGACAGCACCACCCTGGGCCTCTTGGCTAAACTGTCGATTCTCTCGCGGCAGAAGATCGGCCTGCTGCCGACCGTGGTCACCACCCACGAAGACATCACCCGCCTGTTGCAGTCCATGGGTTTCGATCAGGTATTCAATATCGTCGATACCCCGGTGCCGTGCCCGGATTGTCTGGATGACCTGCCATCGCAGGATCAGTCGGAAGAAGTGGTGCGGCAGAAGGTGCTGGAAGCGCACCGCATTCTGATGGGGCTCAATGACTCCAACCGTGAAGCGTTCCACGATCTGGTCAACGCCCTCGAACATCACTGAGTGATGGGTGGGAATTAAAACGGGGCGCTCACTGAGCGCCCCGTTTGCATTCAGGCCATTTAGGCTTGAGCGGTCAGGAGTTTTTCCAGCTTTTCCTGGTCGCGGGCGAACAGGCGGATGCCTTCGGCCAGTTTCTCGGTGGCCATGGCGTCTTCGTTCATGGCCCAGCGGAACTGGCTCTCAGCGAGGCTCTGCTTGGTTTCGGCGGTTTTTCCAGGGCTGAGCAGGCGCTGCAGAGGCTCTGGATCATCGGCCAGTTGTTGCAGCAACTCGGGGCTGATGGTCAGGCGGTCGCAGCCGGCCAGTTGCTCGATCTGGCCAATATTGCGAAAGCTCGCGCCCATCACCACGGTCTGGTAGGCGTTGGCCTTGTAGTAGTTGTAGATACGGCTGACCGACTGCACGCCTGGATCCTCGGCGCCGACAAAGTCGCGGCCATCGGCCTTCTTGTACCAGTCAAAGATGCGCCCGACGAAGGGTGAGATCAAAAACACCCCGGCATCGGCGCAGGCCTGGGCCTGGGCGAAGGCGAACAGCAGAGTCAGGTTGCACTGGATGCCGGCCTTTTCCAGCTGCTCGGCGGCGCGGATGCCTTCCCAGGTCGAGGCGATCTTGATCAGCACCCGTTCGCGGCCGATGCCGGCCTGCTCGTACAGCTCGATCAGGCGCTCGGCGCGGCGCAGGGTGGCCTGGGTATCGAAGGACAGCCGCGCATCCACCTCGGTGGAGATGCGCCCGGGAATGATCTTGAGAATTTCCCCTCCCACCGCCACGCCGAAATGGTCGCAGGCCAGGCCCAGGTCACCCTTGCCGGCGCTCAGGGCGGTTTTCAGCAGCTCGGTATAGCGCGGCATGGCCGCGGCCTTGAGCAGCAGGGAAGGGTTGGTGGTGGCGTCGACCGGCTTCATCCGGGCGATGGCGTCGAGGTCGCCGGTGTCGGCGACTACGGTGGTGAACTGCTTGAGTTGATCCAGCTTGGAGGTCATGACAGCGCCTTGTCGTTGCAGATGCCCTGACCTTACCCGAGTCAGCGCCCTTGCAGCAATTGCGCCGCCTGATCGAACAGCGCCAGTGGCTCGCTGGTCTTGTGGATGTCCACCGAAAGCAGCTGGCGAAAGCGCCGCGCGCCATTGAAGCCCTGGCCCAGGCCGAGCATATGGCGGGTGATATGGTGCATGCTGCCGCCTTCGGCCAGATGCGCGGCGATATAGCCGCGCATGCTCTGCATGGCCTCGAAACGACTCAACTGCGGCTGCTGCGCACCGAACAGCAACTGATCGACCTGGGCCAGCAGATAGGGGTTGTGATAGGCCTCGCGGCCCAGCATCACCCCATCGAAGGTCTTGAGGTGCTGCTGGCAGTCCTCCAGAGTCTTGATCCCGCCATTGAGGATGATCTCAAGGTCGGGGAAGTCCTGCTTGAGCTGCGCCGCCACTTCGTAGCGCAGCGGCGGCACCTCGCGGTTTTCCTTGGGCGACAGGCCTTCGAGAATCGCGATGCGCGCATGCACGGTAAAACTGTTGCAGCCGGCAGCACGCACGGTGCCGACGAAATCGCACAGCTCGGCGTAGCTGTCGCGGCCGTTGATGCCGATGCGGTGCTTGACCGTCACCGGGATGCTTACCGCATCCTGCATGGCCTTGACGCAATCGGCCACCAGCTGCGGATGGCCCATCAGGCAGGCGCCGATCATATTGTTCTGCACCCGGTCGCTGGGGCAGCCGACGTTCAGGTTGACCTCGTTGTAGCCCGCTTCCTCGGCCAGCCTGGCGCAGGCCGCCAGGTCCGCCGGCACACTGCCGCCCAGCTGCAGGGCCAGCGGATATTCGGCCGCGCTATGGCGCAGAAAACGCGCCGTATCGCCATGCAGCAAGGCGCCGGTGGTGACCATCTCGGTATAGAGCAGGGCGTGGCGCGACAGCTGGCGCAGGAAATAGCGGCAGTGGCGATCGGTCCAATCCATCATGGGGGCGACGGAAAAGCGGCGGGACAGGGCGATGGATGTGGTTGGCTGCATGATGGCGTTTGACTAGGTCGGCTGGGCTGCGCGGGGCGGGCGAGTTTATCAGGAAAGCCCAGGCCGGGCGTGCCAGCCCATCGCGCGGCCAGGACTTCGGGCTGAGGTTCCTAGTGCCAAAGCACTATTGCGCAGCCTTTGTTGGGCGTCGATGCTGAACTGCCGAAATCCGCCAGAGCCGATTGCTCTTATGTCCGTTAGCCCCGAGAGCTTGCAATACGCCGACCAGCCGCCCGAATCCAGGCGGCTGGACAATGGCCTGCGTGTGCAGGTGCTGAGCCGCCCGGGGTTGGCCAGGGCGGTGATCCGCGTGCGGGTTGCCGCGGGCAGCCATGACGAGCCGTGCGAGTACCCGGGCCTGGCGCATTTTCTTGAGCATCTGCTGTTTCTTGGCAGCGCAGGTTTTACCGGTGAGCAGCGCCTGATGCCCTTTGTCCAGGCCTGTGGCGGCCAGCTCAATGCCTCGACCCAGGCGCGGCATACCGATTATTTCTGCGAGGTGCCGGCGGACCGGCTTGAGGAGGCCCTGGCGCGATTGCTGGATATGCTGGCCAGGCCGTTGTTCGAGATCGAGGCGCAGTTGCGCGAGCGCGAGGTGGTGCACGCCGAGTTTGTCGCCCGCGGCGCGGATGCCCCTACCCTGATCGGCGCGGCCCTGGGCCAGGCCTTGCCGGCCGGGCATCGCTATGGCGCGTTTCAGGCGGGCAACCGGCACAGCCTGGCAGTCGAGCAGGCGGACTTCCAGCAGGCGCTGCGCGAGTTTCATCGGCGTTTCTATCAGGCCGGGCAGCTGACGCTGTTGCTGCTGGGGCCGCAGTCGCCTGCCGCGCTGTTGGCCCTGGCCGAGCAGCAGGCCGCTGTGCTGCCGGCAGGCAGGCGGCAGCCGCAGTCGCCTCCTGCCGCACTCTTGCCACTCAGGGCGCAGCACCTGCAGCTGCAACTGGCCAGCGGCGCACCGAGCCTGCAACTGTGCTTTGCCCTGGAGCTGAGCGAAGCGGCGCAGGCCGAAGGCCTGGCAGCGGCCCTGGCGTTTCTCCAGACCTGGCTGCTCAGCGAGTCCCCGGGCGGCTTGCTGGCCAGTTTGCGCGGCGCCGGGCTGTGCCAGGGCCTGGCGGCGCACAGCCTCTATCGGCATGGCCGGCAGGCCTTGTTGCTGCTGAGTTTTAGCGCGGTCGAGACAACACCCGAAGCGCGCGCGCAGATTGCTGCCGCGCTGCGACAGTGGCTGGCGTTCCTTGCCGGGCAGGGCGCCTGGGCGGGGTTGCAGGACAGCTATCGGGCGCTGCGCCAGTACCAGTTGCACAGCCTGCAGCCGTTGGCCCTGGCCCTGTATTGGCAGGATTGTGGGGGCGCGGATGCCGTCACGAACCTTGCGGCCGTGCCTGAGCTGCTGGCGCAGATGCAGCAGGCGCAGCTTCATACCGAACAGGCGAAAGTGGACGCGGCTGGGCGCGTCCGCGAGGCCGAGGCGGATCTCGCGGCGGCGGA
>DASUOY010000302.1:0-7122 GCA_036276395.1 Pseudomonas sp. | reverse complement strand
ATAAAGGCGCGGCCGAGCATGACCGTGTCGGCCCCGAGGGCGATCATGCGCACCACATCCAGGCCGGTGCGGATGCCGGAGTCGGCGAGAATCGCCAACTGGCCTTTCACCGCGTCGGCAATCGCCGGCAGGGCGCGGGCGCTGGACATTACGCCGTCGAGCTGACGGCCGCCGTGGTTGGACACGACTATTCCGTCGGCGCCGAAGCTCACCGCGTCCTTGGCGTCCTGCGGGTCGAGGATGCCCTTGATCACCATAGGGCCGTCCCAGAATTCACGAATCCATTCCAGGTCCTTCCAGCTGATCGAGGGGTCGAAGTTGTTGCCCAGCCAGCCGATATAGTCGGCTAGCCCTGTTGGATTACCCCGATAGGCAGAGATATTGCCCAGGTCATGGGGCTTGCCGAGCAGGCCGACATCCCAGGCCCAGCGCGGGTGAGTCATGGCCTGCAGCATGCGCCGTACAGGTGCGTTTGGCCCGCTCATGCCGGAATGGGCATCACGGTAGCGCGCACCGGGTACCGGCATGTCCACGGTAAATACCAAGGTGGTGACGCCGGCGGCCTTGGCACGCTCCAGGGCGTTTTTCATAAAGCCGCGGTCTTTCAACACATACAGCTGAAACCACATTGGCCGGTCGATGGCCGGCGCGACTTCTTCAATCGGGCACACCGAAACGGTGGACAGGGTAAAGGGAATGCCCTTGGCGGCAGCGGCCTTGGCTGCCTGCACTTCACCACGCCGGGCGTACATGCCGGTCAGGCCGACCGGGGCCAGGGCCACCGGCATGCTCAGGGTTTCACCCAACAGGCGGGTTTCCAGGCTCAGCTGCGACATATTGCGCAGCACGCGCTGGCGCAGGGCGATATCGGCCAGATCGGCGACGTTGCGCTTAAGCGTGTGCTCGGCATAGGCACCGCCGTCGATGTAGTGAAACAGAAACGGCGGCAGCCGGCGTTGGGCGGCGGCGCGGTAGTCGGTGGAGGCAGAAATGATCATGGAATCACCCAAGCAGGAAAAAGGGTTTGCAGCGAAACGCCAATGCGCGCCGCCCAAGCGGTGCGCATTCAGGCGTGTATCAGCTCGCCATCAGCGGGTCGCTGACGCCCAGCACATACACCGCGAACAATGCGATCAGGCCGGTAAACAGCACGTAGTACAGGGTAGGCCAGACGGTCTTGCGCAGGATGCTGCCTTCGCGGCCCAGCAGGCCTACGGTGGCCGAGGCGGCGACCACGTTGTGGATCGCCACCATATTGCCGGCGGCGGCGCCAACCGCCTGCACTGCGACCACCAAGGCGCTGGAAATCCCCAGGCTGCTGGCCACGCCGAACTGGAACTGGCTGAACATCATGTTGCTGACGGTGTTGGAGCCGGCGATAAAGGCGCCCAGGGCACCGACGCTCGGCGCCAGCAGCGGGTAGATGCCGCCCACGCTATCGGCCACCCAGCGCGCCATCAGGATCGGCATGCTCGACAGCTCGGCGGCGTTGACCCCGGAGTTGATCAGGATGCGCACCATCGGCACGGTAAACAGCAGCACAAAGCCGGCGCTCAGCAGCACGCTGGACGACTCCTTTACCGCCGCGCCCAGCTCGCGCAGTTTCATGCCATGGAAGAAGAAGGTGGCGATCACCACGGCCACCAGAATCCCGCCCGGCAGGTACAGCGGATCGAAGTTGGCACCGATACCGGTTTCGCCGAGCAGGTCGGGAAATTTCAGCGCCACGCTTTTCAGCGCCGCGCCCACCTCGGGGAATACCCGGCTGATCACCAGCAGTACGCCGACCAGCACATAGGGCAGCCAGGCGCGCAGGGCGCTCATCGGCTTGGCGGTGAGTTGGTCGAGCTTCATCTCCACGGTGCCCAGCCACTCGGCGGGCCATTTGTCCGCCGGGGCGAAATCCCAGGTGGTTTTGGGCAGCAGAAAGCCCATGCGCGCGGCGCTGGTCACAATCGCCAGACCAATCAAACCGCCGCCCAGCGACGGAAATTCCGGGCCGAGGAATATCCCGGTCAAGGCATAGGGGATGGTGAACGCCAGGCCGGCGAAGAGGGCGAATGGCAGCACGGCAAAACCGGCTTTCCAGCTTTTCTCGGTGCCGAAGAAACGGGTCAGCATCAGCACCATCACCAGCGGCATCACGGTGCCGACAGTGGCGTGGATGATCGCCACTTCACTGGTGATCAGCTGCAGAAACTGCGCCCAGGACGAACCCTGTTCAACCAGCTGCGCGCCGATGGCGGCCGAGTCCAGGCCGGTGTTGATGCCGACGATGATAGGCGTACCCACCGCGCCGAAGGATACCGGGGTGCTCTGCACCAGCATGCCGAGCATTACCGCGGCCATGGCCGGGAAGCCGATGGCCACCAGCAATGGTGCGGCGATGGCGGCTGGGGTGCCGAAGCCGGATGCGCCCTCGATAAAGCAGCCGAACAGCCAGGCGATGATGATCGCCTGAATGCGCCGGTCCGGGCTGATGGTGGCAAAACCGGCGCGAATCGCCGTGATGCCGCCGGAATGCTTGAGGGTGTTAAGCAGCAGAATCGCGCCGAAGATGATCCACAGCAGGCCGAGGGTGATCAGCAAGCCCTGCACGGTGGACGCCAGCACGCGGTTAAAGCTCATATCCCAGGCAAACAGCGCGACACCGGCGGTAAGCAGGTAGACCAGGGGCATGGCATGTTTGGCCGGCCAGCGCAGGCCGATCAGCAGGATGGCGGCCAGCAGGATAGGCGAGAACGCCAGTAGGGCAAGAAGACCAGTGGACATGGCGGCCTCTCCTTAACGCTGCGCGATGCGCATGGGTGAATGCGGATGCGCATCGGGCTGCAGAGCTGCGGCGGGGGTAAGCAATAGAGCCGGCATAGGGAGACCTCGTTGGATTCTTGGAATTGTTCTAGTTTGGTTAATTGGTAATACCAATTTACAAGACTGCGCGGTCAGGGTAAAAGTGCGGGCTCCAGCCTGTCAATTAGCTGCCTTACGACTTTGGTCGCAAGGCTTCACCTTGCGAGGCTGGGGAGGCGGCGATAGGCTTGCCGACAGCGGGCCGCAAAGGCCCATGGCAGGTGGTCAAACCAGTGGAGTGCGGATAATGGAAGTAGGTTCGGTGCGGCAGCGCCGTTTGTCGGACGATATCGTCAGCCAACTGGAAACCATGATCCTGGAAGGCACGCTCAAGGCCGGCGAGCGCCTGCCGGCGGAGCGGGTGCTGGCCGAGCAGTTCGGCGTATCCCGGCCGTCGCTGCGTGAAGCGATCCAGAAACTGGCGGCCAAGGGCCTGCTGGTCAGCCGTCACGGCGGCGGCAACTATGTGGCGGAAAGCCTCGGCTCGACCTTTAGCGACCCGCTATTGCACCTGCTGGAAAGCAACCCCGAAGCCCAGCGCGATCTGCTGGAGTTTCGTCACACCCTGGAAGGTTCTTGCGCTTTTTATGCTGCGCAACGCGCCACCGAGCTGGATCGCCAGCGCCTGACCGACGCCTTCGCCGCGCTACAGGATTGCTACAGCCGCAGTGGCAAGGTGAGCCGCGCCGAGGAGGGCGCGGCCGATGCCAATTTCCACCTGGCGATTGCCGAGGCCAGCCACAACGCCGTGCTGCTGCACACCATTCGCGGCCTGTTCGACCTGCTCAAACGCAACGTGCTGACCAATATCGGCGGCATGTACGCCCAGCGTGATGAAACCCGCGACATGCTGATCGAGCAGCACCGCACGCTGTACCAGGCGATTATCGAAGGCCGCGCCGAGGACGCCCGCGCGCTGTCCAACCGGCATATCGACTATGTGCAGGAGGTGCTGGCCGAAGTGCAGCAGCAGGCCCGCCGCGAAGAGCGCGCGCAGCGCCGGGGCGGCACGCGCTAGCGTCGGGGTAAACGCACCGCGACTTCCAGGCCACCCAGGGGCGAGTCGCCCAGCTCGATAGTGCCGCGGTGCAGTTCCACCACCCGCAGCACGATGGACAGACCCAGTCCCGCGCCCTGGCCGTCGCCAAGCCGGTAGAAACGCTCGAAGAGCTTCTCCCGCTGCGCCTCGTCTACACCCGGGCCGCTGTCCTGCACGCGCAGCACTATGGCATCGGCCTGGGCTTGCAGCAGCACCTGAATGCGCCCGCCATCGGGGGTGTATTGCACGGCATTGCTGACCAGGTTCTGCAGCAGGGTGCCCAGGCTCGGGCCATCGGCCAGCAGCCGATAATCCGCCGCCTCGTCGGCCTCCAGGCTGAGTTCCTGGTGGCGCTCCAGGGCCAGGGGAATCAGCTCGGCCAGGTCGTTGCGCAGGTAGTCGAGCAGGTTGATGGGGCGCATCGCCAGTTGCACCACATCTGGGTCCAGACGCGCCAGGGTGAGCAGCTGGGCCACCACGCGGGTGGCGCGATCCACTCCCGCGCCAAGCTGGCGCAGGGCTTCGCTGCGGTCCTCTGGGTCGGGGGCTTCCAGGGCGTTCTGGGCGTGGATGCGCAGCACCGCCAGCGGCGTGCGCAGCTCATGGGCGGCATCGGCGATAAAGCGCTTTTCCTGATCGAGCAGCTGGTTGACCTGCAACAGCAGGCGGTTGAGCGCCGCGCCCATGGGTTCCAGTTCCAGTGGCAACGGGCCGAAGACCAGCGGCGCCAGATTGTCCGGCGCGCGCGCCTTGATCGACTCGGCCATGCGCCGCAGCGGCCGCAGGCCCCAGCCAATCGCCAGCCACACCAGCAAGGCCAGCAGCGGCAGGCCGACCAGATCGGGCAGCAGGCTGCGCAGGGTGATCTTGTCCACCAGCTCGCCGCGCACGTCTTCGCGCTCGGCCGCGAGGATCAGGTGCTGGTTCTGCCGATCCCGCAGGATAAACAGCCGCCACTGGTGACCGTTGAGCGCCACCCGGTGATAGCCGCCTAGTTGCTCGGCCAGCCCCGCCTGCGCGGTATCGACCTGCTGTTGCGCGGCCCCGGCGTCGCGCTGGCGCTCGGCGAGCAGTTGCGGCAACAGGCCGGGCGGTGCGCTGGCCGACTGCAGCAGCATGTCGCCCTGGGCATCGAACACCTGAAAGGCCAGCTTGCCCTCGTAGGCATGGCCGGTGCGCAGGGCGGCATCACCCAGCTTCTGGCGGCCTTGCAGGGCCAGGTCGAGGGCCTGCTGCAGGGGCAGGCGTTCGGCCGCCGGCATGGCGCGGCCGAGCATGCCCTGAAGCAGGCGGGCCGACTGCGCCAGCTGGGCATCGAAGAGCTCTTCGATCTCATGCTGGGCATCGCGGTAGCTCTTGTAGGAAATCGCGCTCATCGACAGGCTGAGCAGGCCGAGTACCAATAGCAGGGTGCGTGCACGAATCGAGCGCATCAGGCTTTATCCACCAGGTAGCCGACGCCGCGCACGGTGCGGATCAGCTCGGGGAAGAACTTCTTGCGCAGATGGTGCACATGCACCTCCAGGGCGTTGCTTTCCAGCTCTTCGTCCCAGCCGTAGAGCGCCTGTTGCAGCTTGTCGCGGGTCATTACCCGGCCCGGTTGGGCGAGCAGTTCGTGCAGCAGGAGAAACTCCTTGCGCGGCAGATTGACCGCCTGGCCCTGGTAGCTGACGGCCTGGCTGACCGGGTCGAGGCTGATGCCGCGGTATTCCAGCGCCGGTTGCGGGCGGTTGAAACTGCGCCGCAGCAGGGCGCGCAGGCGCGCCTTGAGTTCGGCGACATCGAAGGGTTTGACCAGGTAATCGTCGGCCCCGGCATCCAGCCCGGCGATGCGGTCGCTGGTGGAATCGCGGGCCGTCAGCACCAGTACCGGCACCGGGTTGGCGGCGGCGCGCAGGTGTTTGAGCACCTGCAGGCCGTCCATACGCGGCAGCCCAAGGTCGAGAATGGCCAGCTCGAAACTCTCGCTGCTCAGGGCGTGCAGCGCACTGCTGCCATCCTGCACCCAGTCGACGGTATAACCCTCGGGCTTGAGGGCGGTGCGAATACCTTCGCCAAGGGCCTTGTCGTCTTCGACCAGCAGAATGCGCATGCAGTAATTCCCGGTTTTTTCTATTCAAGCTCGCGCAGGCGAGATTAGTCCAGCTCGGCTTTGACTGTACTCAACAACGCCTGGATTTCCAGCTTGCGCCCAGCGTCAGCGGACAGGCGATCCGGCCGTGGCGGCGCTTGCAGGGCTTTTTCCAGGGCGGCGCGGGCCTCCTCGAAGCGTTTGGCTCGGGCCAGGTAGTCGCCGTAGAAGTAGTTGGGGTCGATGCCGTCCGGGTTGATCGCCAGGGCCTGCTTGAGCATGGCCTCGGCCTTTTCGTCATCGCCAAAACCCACCGGCCAGCCGGGTACCTGGTAGTACAGGCTGCCGAGGCTGGTGTAGGCCGAGCCGGACAGCGCCTTGGGGTCCAGGGCCAGGCCCTGTTCCAGGCTGGCCTTGGCCTGCTTGACCAGGCCCAGCGCCCCCAGACCGCCTTTGGCGCCGGCATAGGTGCTGAGAATGATGCCGTTCCAGATCTGCAGTTCGGCGGCGTTCGGCTCGGCGGCGACGGCTTTTTGCGCTTGCTGGCTAAGGCTGGCGAAGGCTTTTTCGCGTTGTGCCTTGGGCAGCTGGTAATTGATCTCGGCCCAGCGCTCCTGCAGGTTGTGCAGTTGCGCCTGGCCCTGTTCGCTGAGGGCAAAGCTGGGCAGGCTGGCAAGGCAGAGCAGGGCACAGATGGCATTAGGGATAAATTTCATAGTGAATCTCCTCTTAGGCTTTGCTGCGGGCAAAGCGTTGGATAATCGGTAGTTGTTTGCGCAGGGCCTGGTCGACCAGGCGCGGCAGCAGGCTGTTGAGGCGCACAAACAGCTGCTCCGGCCAGCCCAGGTAGCGTTCCTCACGCTCGTGGCGAATGGCCGCCAGCAGTTGCAGGGCGACGCTGTGCGGGTCGTCCATGGCGACGTTCAGCTCATCATTCATGGCCACCACCTGCGCGGCGTTCATGCTGGTGCGGGTGGCGCGGGGGGCGAAGTAGAGAACCTTGACCTGGGTGTCGGCCAGTTCGCGGCGTAGCGCCTCGGAGAAGCCGCGCAGGGCGAACTTGCTGGCGCAGTAGGCGCTGAAACCGGGGTAGCCGATGGAGCCGAAGGTCGAACCGAGGTTGACCAGCAGCGCGCGCTTTTGTTGGCGCAGCAGCGGCAGC
>DASUOY010000301.1:0-11270 GCA_036276395.1 Pseudomonas sp. | reverse complement strand
TGCTTGAGCAGCTCAGCGAGATCGTCAGCGACGCCCTGGAAAATGGCGACGAAATCACCCTGCCCGGCATCGGTAAACTCAAGGTCAGCGAGCGCCCGGCGCGCACCGGTCGCAACCCGCAGACGGGCAAAGCCATCGAAGTCGCGGCAAAGAAGGTGGTCAAGTATGTGCCGGCCAAGGCCCTGAGCGACGCCATCAACTAAGGCAAGACTGCCATATCTTCCTTGCGCTGGTTAACGCTGCTGCAGCCTATTTATTGGCGGCCGAGAATGCAGCCGCACCGAAAAGCCAGCGCAAAACGTCATAAATTTGAAACAGGTGGAAGAATTAGCTGCTTAGGTTGCCATTGCCGGCGCGCTGCTTTAATTTGCGTCGGCGCTTTGCCTGGATAGGCAAAGCTTCTTATGGATAAGCCCTAAAAGGAATGCATTTCATGTTGAAGAAAATCGCTCTGACTGCTGGCCTAGTTACCTTGCTGAGCGGCTGCGCTACCGGCATGTCGCCTGTTGGTGTCGGTCTGATCACCGATGTCAAAGGCCCAATCACTGCAACTACCGCTCAAGGTGGTAAGACTGGTACTTCATGCGCCACCACCATCATCGGCCTGATCAACAAAGGCGACGCTTCGATCGAAGCAGCCAAGGCCAACGGCAGCATCTCCACTGTTGCCAGCGCTGACTACCACACCAAAGGCTTCTACCCGTTCTTCGGCGAAACCTGCGTTAGCGTAACCGGTAACTAAGTTACCTGGCTGATCCCGGGCGCGCTCGGGATCAGCTTACCCACACCTACAAGCCGTAGCCGGCCAAAGCGGCAAGAAACTGCGCCTCATCCAGCACCCGCACCCCTAGCTCACTGGCCTTGGCCAGCTTCGAGCCCGCCCCAGGGCCGGCCACCACGCAGCTGGTTTTCGCCGAAACGGAACCCGCCACCTTGGCCCCCAGGCTTTCCAGCTTGTCCTTGGCCACGTCGCGACTCATCACCTCCAGGCTGCCGGTCAGCACCCAGGTCTGCCCCGCCAGAGGCAAGCCCGCGATGACTTTCTTCTCGCTGTGCCAGTGCATGCCAAAGGCTTTTAGCTGGGCCTCGATGGCCAGTGCGCGCTCTCTATTTGCCGGCACAGCAAAAAATTCACGCACCGAGTTGGCCTGTTTCTCAGGCAAGGTTTGCCGCATATCCAGCCAGTCAGCGACCAATACAGCCTCAAGGCTGACAAACTTATCCGCCAGTTTCTGCGCGCCACCAGGGCCCACAAAGGGAATATTCAGCTTGTCGAGCATCCCCGCCAGGGTGGCGCTGGCGCTGAACTCGGCACTCAGCTCGCCCTGCTCCTGCAATTGCAACCCGCACTCATCACTGGCCAGCAAGGCCGCGATGACCTGCTGGTTATGGCTGTCGGCAAAGAAGCTGTGGATCTCATGCGCCACCTCCAGGCCGATATCCGGCAGGTAGGTCAGCACTTCTGGCAGCGCCTGTTGTACACGCGCCAAGGATGCCAGCGCACGGGCCAGCACCTTGGCGGTTTCCTCACCCACATCGGGAATCCCGAGGGCATAGATAAAGCGCGCCAGGCTGGGTTGCTTGCTGTCTTTTATGGCCTGCAGCAGTTTGTTGCAGGAGACCTCGGCAAAGCCTTCCAGGTTGATGACCTGATCAAAGCTCAGCCTGTACAGATCGGCCGGCGAGGCGATCAACTGCTCATCGACCAGTTGTTCAATGGTCTTGTCGCCCAAGCCTTCGATATCCATGGCGCGGCGCGAGACAAAGTGGATGATCGCCTGCTTAAGCTGGGCAGCGCAGGCCAGGCGGCCAACACAGCGGTACACCGAGCCCTCGCTGAAGATTTCCTTGCCCTTGCTGCGCTTGACCAGCTGGGTACGTTCGACATGGGAGCCGCACACCGGGCAGTTCTGCGGCACCTGTACCGGCCGCGCATCCGCCGGGCGCCGCTCGGTGACCACGGCCACAACCTGGGGTATCACATCGCCGGCGCGGCGGATAATCACCGTATCGCCGATCATCAGGCCCAGGCGCGCCACCTCGTCCATATTGTGCAGGGTGGCATTGGCCACGGTGACGCCGGCCACCTTGACCGGTTTGAGCCGCGCCACCGGGGTGACCGCACCGGTACGGCCGACCTGGAATTCAACATCCAGCAGCTCGGTCAACTCTTCCTGCGCCGGGAACTTGTGGGCGATGGCCCAGTGCGGTGTGCGCGCACGAAAGCCCAGCTGCTGTTGATCCTCGATGTTGTTGACCTTGAACACCACGCCGTCGATATCGTACGCCAGGCTTACGCGTCGCTCGCCGATATCGCGGTAATAATCCAGGCAGGCCTCCACGCCCTTGGCCAGTTTCAGTTCACGGCTAATGGGGATACCCCAGGCCTTGAGCTGCCTCAGCATACCGACCTGGGTGGCTGGCAACTCGCCGCTGACCTGGCCTACGCCATAGCAGCAGAACTCCAGCGGGCGGCTGGCGGTGATTCTCGGGTCGAGCTGGCGCAGGCTGCCAGCCGCAGCGTTACGCGGGTTGGCGAAGGTCTTGCCGCCACTTTCCAACTGCCGGGCGTTGAGCGCTGCAAAGCCGGCCTTGGGCATAAACACCTCGCCACGCACCTCCAGCACCTGCGGCCAGCCCTCGCCCTGCAGCTTGAGCGGCACGTTGCGGATGGTACGCACGTTGCTGCTGATGTCCTCGCCGGTGCTGCCATCGCCACGGGTGGCGCCACGCACCAGCTGACCATTCTCGTAGCGCAGGCTGACAGCCAGACCATCGAGCTTGGGCTCGCAGCTGTATTCCACCTCCGCCCCGCCACCGAACAGGTCGCCGCCCGCAAGACCCAGACCGCTCTGCACGCCACGGTCGAAGGCACGCAGGTCCTCATCCTCGAAGGCGTTACCCAGGCTAAGCATGGGTACTTCGTGCTTGACCTCGCCAAAGGCGCTGAGCGCCTCTCCACCGACGCGCTGAGTCGGCGATTCGGGCGTCACCAGTTGCGGGTGCTCGACCTCCAGCGCCTGCAGCTCGCGGAACAGGCGGTCGTACTCGGCATCCGGAATACTCGGCTGATCCAGCACGTAATAACGATGGTTGTGAATATCCAGTTCAGCGCGCAGTTCAAGAATGCGCTGGGCCGCTTGGGTAGCATCGGTCATGGTGGTGTTCTCTCAAACGAAAAGAGCAGCCTGGGCTGCTCTTTCTTATCTATCGGTCAATCAGCGCCTGGTAGTCAGCTGCTTACGCTCATATTCGACGATACGCTGGCGATAATGCTCGATGGTTTGCGCGGTCAGTACGCTGCGCTGGTCATCCTTCAGCTCGCCATTGAGTTCATGGGCCAGCTTGCGCGCGGCGGCCACCATCACATCGAAGGCCTGCTTGGGATGACGCGGCCCCGGCAGACCGAGGAAGAAGCTTACCGCGCGGGTGCTGAAGCCTTCGATATCGTCCAGATCGAAAGTGCCCGGCTTAAGGGCGTTGGCCATGGAGAACAGCACTTCGCCATTGCCGGCCATGCTTTCGTGCCGGTGGAAGATATCCATCTCACCGAAACGCAGGCCACTTTCCAGAATGTTCTGCAGCAGGGCCGGACCCTTGAAGCCGTCGTCGTCGCGGGCGATCACATTGATTACCAACACCTCTTCGACAGGTGGCAACTCTTTGCTGGCGCCAGGCGCAGCCTTGCTGAGCGGCTCTTCGTCGCCCTGATCAACCGGGTTGAGCAAGGTAGGCACAGGCTCATCCAGCCCCAGATTCAAGTCACCCTGCTGCGGCTCACTGCTACGACGGCGATTCAGCTCGCGGGCACTCAGGGCCGGCAGGTCATCTTCATCGAAAGAAGGGTCGCGACTGCGCTCCACCACCCGGGGCGGGCTCAACAAATCCGGATCGCTGTCATCTTCCGGCAAGTTGGCGAAACTGCGGTCAAGTTTGAACTTGAGCTTGCCCTTGCCGCCGCGCATCCGCCGCCACCCATCGAAGAGGATGCCTGCGATCACCACAATGCCGATGACGATCAGCCACTCGCGTAGACCGAATTCCATGAAATAACCTAACCCCTAATAAAATTTGATAAACCAAAGGGCATCCTGCCCTGTTTGCTAATTCTGTAATCCGTGCCAAGCCCATGTTCTGCCAAGGCTTTCCCGGACTTAATAACCACTTTAATAATAATGCGCGTAAAGCTAGCACGACCAAAGGCAACTTTACACAGTCACTCGCATCATGATTCAACCATTGCCAGCGCCTCTTCCACATCCACGGCAACCAAACGCGAACAACCGGGTTCATGCATGGTTACCCCCATCAACTGATCGGCCATTTCCATGGCGATCTTGTTGTGGGTGATATAGATGAATTGCACGCTCGCCGACATTTCCTTGACCAGCCGCGCATAACGCCCGACGTTGGCGTCATCCAGCGGCGCATCCACCTCATCGAGCATGCAGAACGGCGCCGGATTGAGCTGGAAGATGGAAAACACCAGGGCCAGGGCCGTCAGCGCCTTCTCGCCACCGGACAGCAGGTGAATGGTGCTGTTCTTCTTGCCCGGCGGGCGCGCCATGATGGTTACCCCGGTATCCAGCAAGTCTTCGCCAGTCAGTTCCAGATAGGCATTGCCACCGCCGAATACCTTGGGGAACAAAGCCTGTAGGCCGCCATTGATCTGGTCGAAGGTTTCCTTGAAGCGGTTGCGCGTCTCCTTGTCGATCTTGCGGATAACGTTTTCCAGGGTATCCAGGGCTTCCACCAGGTCGGCGTTCTGCGCATCCAGGTAACGCTTGCGCTCGGATTGCTGCTGATATTCGTCGATGGCCGCCAGGTTGATCGGCCCCAGGCGGGCGATACGCGCCGCCAAACGCTCCAGCTCCTGTTCCCAGGCACTCTCTGTGGCCTCGGCCGGCAAACTGGCCAGCACGCCATGCAGGTCGTAGTTGTCCTCGACCAACTGATCGGCCAGGGCCTTGCGCCGCACGGTCAGGGATTGCCACTCCATGCGCTGCTGCTCCAACTGGCCGCGCAGCAATTGCGACTGCTGTTCGGCCTGGGTGCGGCGCTTTTCCGCGTCGCGCAGCTCGCGGTCGGCGTCTTCCAGGGCCAGACGCGCTAGCTTGAGCTCGTCCTCCACGGCCATGCGCTTGTCGAGTTGCTCCTCGAGCTTTATGCGCAGCTCCTCCAGCGGCGCCTCGCCCTCCTCCAGATTGAGGCTGAGCTGCTCGCGCCGCTCATGCAGGCGTTCGGCCTGCAACTGCAGGCGCTCCAGGGCCTGACGGGTGGAGTCGTGCTGAGCCCTGAGCGACCCCAGGCGCACGGCCAGCTGATGGGCATGATCCTTGTGCTGACGGGCCTCCTGGCGCACCCGATCAAGGCGCTCGCGCAGGGCATCGCGAGTGGCCAGCAGGCTTTCGCGCTGCTGGTTATCGCTGGCCATGGCGTCCAGGGCGTCCTGCAGCTGCAGGCGCGACTCGCCCAGCTGCTCCTGCTCGATCTCGCGCTGCTCGCCCAACTCCACCAGCTCGCTATCGAGGCGGCGACGGCGCAGGATCAACTGCTCGGCCTTGGCCTGCCCGGCAGACAACTGCGCCTTCAGCTCGCCCAAACGACGGGCCTGCTCCTGCAACTGGCGGCGTTGCTGCTCTCGCTGTTCTTCCTGGGCGCGCTGGCTTTCGCGCAATTGCAGCAGGCGCTCGTCCAGCAGCGCCAGGGCCGCTTCGCGCTCTTCACGCTCCAGGCTTAGCCGTTCGATTTCCTGGCCACGGGCCAGCAGGCCGCTTTCCGCCTCGCTGGCACGGCGCACCCGCAGAAAGTGCCGGCCGACCCAGTAGCCGTCGCGGCTGATCAGGCTTTCGCCGTCAGCCAGGTTGATGCGCGCGGCCAGGGCCTCGTCGAGGCTCTGCACCGGCTTGACCTTGGCCAGCCAGGGCGCCAGATCGATAGCGGCCTCGACCTTGTCCAGCAGGCTGCCGGCCACCCGCGCGCCGCCCTTAGCCAGGCTGGCCAGGCGCAGCTCGCCCTGATCGAAGCCTGACAGGTTCAGGCCATTGAAATCATCCAGCAGCACCGCCTGCAAATCGGCGCCCAGCACGGTTTCCACCGCCAGTTCCCAGCCCGCCTCGACCCGCAGGCCTTCGGCCAAACGCGGACGCTCGCTGAGGCTGTGCTCGCGCAGCCAATCGCCGGCGCCCTTGCCCGGGTCCAGCGCCGCCTGTTGCAAGGCTTCCAGAGAAGCCAGGCGACCATTCAGGCGTTGCAGCTCGCCCTGGGCCTGCTGCTGGGCCTGACCGGCCTGCTGCAACTCATTGCGCAGTTGCTGCAAGCGTTCGGCCTGCTGCTCGTCTGCCAGTTGCAGGTCTTCGATACTCAGCTCGCTGGCGGCGATCTGCTCGGCCAGCTCGGCAATGGCGGCGTCTTCCGGGTCGGCAGCCAGCTGCTGCAGCTCATCGACCAGGCGGCGCTGGCGCTCGGCCAGGCGCTCCAGGCTCTGCTCCAGCTGGGCGATGCGCGATTGCTGCACCTCGGCCTGACGGCGCGGCTCGGCGCTGCGCTGGTTGAAACCGTCCCACTGCTCCTGCCAGCCGTGCATGGCGCTTTCCGCCTCTTCCAGGGCGGCGGCCGACTCCTCGGCTGCGGCGGCAGTGAGTTCCTGCTCGGGTTCGAGCATGGCCAGCTCTTCGCCCAGGGTCGCCAGCAGTGTGCTGTCGTGGCCCAGGTGCGATTCGGTTTCCAGGCGCGCCTTCTCCGCCTCGCGCAGATCGTCCTGCAACTGGCGCAGACGCTGCTGGCCATGCTGGATGCTCTGTTCGATGCGGGCGATATCGCCGCCCACCGAATAGAAGCGCCCCTGCACCAGATTGAAACGCTCGGAAAGTTCATGATGGCCGTCGCGCAGGCGCTCGATGCTCGCATCGGCGTTGCGCTGCTCGGCCACCAGGGCCTCGAAACTGATTTCCTGGTTGCCGATCACCGCCTCGCGGCTGCCCACCTGCTCGTTCAACGCCTGCCAACGCAGCGCGGTGAGCTGGGCCTTGAGCTGGCGTTCCTCGGCCTTGTATTCCTGATACTTCTCCGCCGACTGGGCCTGGCGATGCAGGCGTTCGAGCTGGCGCTCCAGCTCTTCGCGCAAGTCGCTCAGGCGCGCCAGATTCTCATGGGTACGGCGGATGCGGTTTTCGGTCTCGCGGCGGCGCTCCTTGTACTTGGAGATACCGGCGGCTTCCTCGATAAAGTTGCGCAGATCCTCGGGTTTGGCCTCGATCAGCTTGCTGATCATGCCCTGCTCGATAATCGAGTAGCTGCGCGGCCCGAGGCCCGTGCCGAGGAAGATATCGGTGATATCGCGGCGCCGGCACTTGGTGCCGTTGAGGAAGTAGGTGTTCTGCGAGTCGCGGGTAACCCGGCGGCGGATGGAAATCTCGTTGTAGCCGGCGTATTCGCCGGTCAGGGTGCCATCGGAGTTGTCGAAAATCAGCTCGATGCTGGCCTGGGTCACCGGCTTGCGCGTATTGGAGCCGTTGAAGATGACGTCGGTCATCGACTCGCCGCGCAGGTTTTTCGCCGAACTCTCACCCATCACCCAACGCACGGCGTCGATGATATTGGACTTGCCGCAGCCGTTGGGCCCCACCACCGCCGCCATATTGCTCGGAAAGGTCACGGTGGTCGGGTCGACGAAGGACTTGAAACCGGCCAGCTTGATGCACTTAAGCCGCATGGGCGGTGTTCCTTAACATTCGGCCAGGGCTGCCAGCACCAACTGGCAGTTGCGCTCGCCATAGCCCGTCAGTACCTGGCGTATACGCAGATGGTCGCGGGCGATGATCGCCTGCAGCAGTTCGGCAAAGGTATTGATGAACTGCCCCATCTCGCCCTTGCGCCGGTCCAGGGCCAGATAGTAGGTGCGGCTGATGGCCGGCAGCAGATTCTCCAGGGTTTCCTGCAGATAGGGGTTGTCGGCGAAGGGAAAGGCCGCGCGCATGATGTCGAAACTGCTTTCGACAAAGGCGTTGATATCCTCGCGCTGCAAGCTGTCCATCAAGCGCTGCTGGATAACCAGAAAGGGCGCCAGATCGCTCTCGGCCTGCCAGCCATCGGCCACCGCCTTGCCCAGCAGGATGTACAGCTCCATCACCAGGGCATACAGGCTCTTGACCTTGTGTGGGGTCAGCTCGGCGACCTGGGCACCACGCCGTGGCGGTATCACTATCAGGTGGCGACGTTCGAGGATCAGCAGGGCTTCGCGCACCGAACCGCGGCTGACATTCAGGGCCTGGGTGACTTTCTGCTCCTGAATCCGCTCGCGGGCCTTCAACTCACCACGAATGATGCGTTCGGCCAGATGATGCGCGATTTGCTCGGCGAGGCTGTCCGGTGCCTTGAACGTCATGATGATCCTTAGGCTCTACTGACCTATTGCGGCAAGCGATATGGATACGGCGGCCCCGCCAGGCTTGGCCTGGGCGGGTAAATGCAGG
Source organism: Pseudomonas sp. (assembly GCA_036276395.1). Classification (GTDB taxonomy): domain Bacteria; phylum Pseudomonadota; class Gammaproteobacteria; order Pseudomonadales; family Pseudomonadaceae; genus Aquipseudomonas. The sequence goes on along the minus strand of DASUOY010000301.1, from coordinate 2,796 downwards.
GCGCGAGTGTAACACAGGGTGTTACCGGGCCAAGGGCATGGGCGCACAGCTTTCAGAGCAAAAGGTGGGCATTGCCTGGATGGCCGCCGCAGGTGATTGTCCTACAATCCTACCAAGACCAGCCACCCAGAATAATAAGACCGGAGCCGCCCATGTTCGAACGCCTTCCCTCCAATTGGATGCTCGCCATCAAGCGCATCGGCTACTGGTTGTGGCTGATTCCGGTACTGGGTATTCCCCTGAGCCACTACTGGTCGCAAGGCAGCGCCCATGCCGATGCCTGGGCCTGGCTGGTGGTCACGGTGGTGTTCGGGGTGATTCCGCTGCTGGACTTCGTGATCGGCCGCGACCCGGCCAACCCGGATGAAGCGGTGCAGGTGCCGCAGCTGGAGCAACAGCGCTATTACCGCTTTCTCAGCCTGATGACCGTACCCTGCCTGCTGGCCATGCTTGGCTGGGCCGGCTGGGTATTCGTCAACTACCAGGCCTGGAGCTGGGTCGGCCAGCTGGGCTGGCTGCTCTCGGTGGGCACCGTAACGGGTGCCATCGGCATCACCGTGGCCCATGAATTTATCCACAAGGACCCGCAGCTGGAACAGAATGCCGGCGGCCTGCTGCTGGCCGCGGTGTGCTACGGCGGTTTCAAGATCGAGCATGTGCGCGGCCACCACGTGCACGTCTCCACCCCGGAAGATGCCAGCTCCTCGCGCTACGGCCAGAGCCTGTATGCCTTCCTGCCCCACGCCTACAAGCACAACTTCCTCAATGCCTGGAAGCTTGAAGCCGAGCGCCTGAAACGCAAGGGCCTGCCCGCCCTGCACTGGCGTAACGAGCTGATCGGCTGGTACGCGGTGAGCGCGCTGTTTTTGCTGGGTTTCAGCCTGGCACTTGGCTGGCTCGGCGCGCTGTTCTTTATCGCTCAGGCGGTCGTCGCCTTTACCCTGCTGGAAATCGTCAACTACGTCGAACACTACGGCCTGCACCGGCGCAAGCTGGACAACGGTCGCTTCGAGCGCACCAACCCGAGCCACTCGTGGAACAGCAACTTCCTGCTAACCAACCTGTTTCTCTTTCACCTGCAGCGCCATTCCGACCATCACGCCTATGCCAAACGGCGCTACCAGGTGCTGCGCCACTTCGACGACAGCCCGCAGCTGCCCAATGGCTATGCCGGGATGATAGTCCTGGCGCTGTTTCCGCCACTGTGGCGCGCGGTGATGGACCCACGGGTACGCGCCTACTATGCCGGCGAAGAACATCAGCTGAGCGATTCGCAACTGGCCAGCCACTAAGCCTCCCCCGCTCATAAGCCCCAACGGCATCGGCCCTTGGGGCTTTTTTGTTTCAAGAGCAGCGCCAGCGCACCACTGAGCCGCACCAGGGGCACTGCCGGGCTAAACCGGCTAGCCTTCAATCACTGCCCTTTGCGCTCGGCTGGCTCATAACTGAATCGCATGACAATAGCCTGACCACAGAGTCAAATATTTGTTGACCCTAAAGTCAGAAAACTCTAGATTTGCCCCATGCCAAGCCCTGTCCGAATGCCATGCAAAGCTGCATGGATGTTTAGACGGTGCCTGATACGAGCCACTCGTAAAGAACAATAAAGTGCCTGGAGGTCGTCCTTGATCCAGTTTTTACTCAACCGGGAGCTGCGTACTGAGCATGCCCTCGACCCAAACGTCACCGTGCTCAACTACCTGCGTGAGCATGTCGGCAAACCCGGTACCAAAGAAGGCTGTGCCTCCGGCGATTGCGGTGCTTGCACCGTGGTGGTCGGCGAACTGGATGGCGATCGCGTGCGCTACCGCACGCTGAACTCCTGCCTGACTTTCGTTTCCTCCCTGCACGGCAAACAGCTGATCAGCGTCGAAGACCTCAAGCACCAGGGCCAACTGCACAGCGTGCAGCAAGCCATGGTCGACTGCCACGGTTCGCAGTGCGGTTTCTGCACCCCGGGCTTCGTCATGTCGCTGTTCGCCCTGCAGAAGAACAGCAACGGTTTCGACAAGGCCCAGACCATGGAAGCCCTGGCCGGCAACCTGTGCCGCTGCACCGGTTACCGCCCGATCATCGACGCTGCCGAGCAGGCCTGCTGCCAGAAGCAGCCGGATCAGTTCGACGCCTTCGAGGCCGACACCGTCGCCCAGCTCAAAGCCATAGCCCCGCGCGATACCGCCGAGCTCAACAGCGGCGACAAGCGCTGCCTGCTGCCGCTGACCGTGGCCGACCTGGCCGATCTCTACGCCGCCAACCCGGAAGCCCGCCTGCTGGCCGGCGGCACCGACCTGGCCCTGGAAGTCACCCAGTTCCACCGCGAACTGCCGGTGATGATCTACGTTGGCCATATCGAATCGATGAAGCGCGTGGAAGTAACCGCCGACAACATCGAGATCGGCGCCGCCACTGCGCTGTCCGACTGCTACGCAGCCCTGGCCCAGGACTACCCGGACTTCGGCGAGCTGCTGCACCGCTTCGCCTCCCTGCAGATCCGCAACCAGGGCACCCTGGGCGGCAATATCGGCAACGCCTCGCCGATTGGCGACGCCCCGCCCCTGCTGATCGCCCTCGGCGCGCAGATCGTACTGCGCAAAGGCAACGAGAGCCGTAGTCTGCCGCTGGAAGACTACTTCCTCGACTATAAGGTGACTGCCCGTCAGGAAGCCGAATTTATCGAGAAGATCATTGTTCCGCGCGCCCACAGCAAACAGGCGTTCCGCGCCTACAAGGTCTCCAAGCGCCTGGACGACGACATTTCCGCGGTCTGCGCGGCCTTCAATCTGCAAGTCGAAAATG
>DASUOY010000300.1:0-6307 GCA_036276395.1 Pseudomonas sp. | reverse complement strand
CATGGCTTACACCGGGCTTGAGCGGCCAGTCATCTCGCGGGCCATTTCAGTAGCGTAGCTGTCGGTCATGCCGGCGATAAAGTCGATCATGCGCAGAAACGAGCGGTACAACGGCCAGCTGGGGTCCGGTGCATTGTTGCCAAGCAGGTCGAGGATGCGCCGGCTCTTGAACGAGGGCGTGCGCCCGCCGTGCTGTTCCAGGGCCGCGCCGCAGAAGGCGTTGAGCAGGATCTCCAGGGTGGTGTAGGCGCCGATCTCGTGCAGGGTCTTGCGCTTGTCCTGGAAGATTTTCTGCCGGGCCATGTCCTTGGCGCTCTGCACGCAGCGCTTGGCGGTGCCGTGCATATGCTCGACCAGATCGCCCTGCAGGCTGCCTTCGAGCAGCGCATCCTGCTGTTCGACAAAGGCGTGGGCGGCGGCGTTGGTCAGGTGCTCGATGGCCTTGCCGCGCAGGATCGCCAGCTTGCGTCGCTTGGAGTCGTCCGGGCCGAGCTGGCGGTAGGTCTCCGGCAGGTCGTCGCCAACCAGGTCGAGCAGCAGCGCTTCGACTTCGCGGTAGTCGAGCAGCTCCATTTCCAGACCGTCCTCCAGATCGATCAGGCCGTAGCAGATGTCGTCCGCCGCCTCCATCAGATACACCAGAGGGTGACGCGCCCAGCGTTGTTCTTCCAGTTGCGGCAGGCCCAGCTTGGCGGCTATCTGCTCGAGCAGCGGCAGCTCGTGCTGGTAGCAGCCGAACTTGTGTTTCTTGTAGCCCAGGGCCTCGGCATGGCGGGCGGTCCAGGGGTATTTCAGGTAGGTGCCCAGGGTCGCGTAGGTCAGGCGGGTGCCGCCGTCGAACTGGTGATATTCCAGCTGGGTGAGCACGCGAAAGCCCTGGGCATTGCCCTCGAAACTCAGGAAGTCGGCGCGCTCGGCCGCGCTCATGGCCTCCAGCCAGCCGCGTCCATCGGCCTGCTGGAACCAGTGGCGGATGGCATCTTCGCCGGAGTGGCCGAAGGGCGGGTTGCCGATGTCGTGGGCCAGACAGGCCGACTGCACGACCATGCCCAGGTCGCTCGGCGCGCACCAGTCGGGCAGGTCGTCGCGGATCATCTCGCCTACGCGCATGCCCAGGGAGCGGCCGACGCAGCTGACCTCCAGGGAATGGGTCAGGCGCGTGTGGATATGATCGTTGCTCGACACAGGGTGCACCTGGGTCTTGCGCCCCAGGCGGCGAAAGGCGCCGGAGAAGATGATGCGGTCGTGGTCTTTATGGAAGGGGGTGCGGCCCAGTTCAGCGACGCTGTGGGTCGGTTTGCCGAGTCGTTCGCGGTTGAGCAGGGTTTGCCAATCCAAAGCAGGTCCTCGCCATCAGGTGGCTTATTGCTGGTTAGCTTCGGGGTTCTATGCCGATGATGCAAGGCGCGCCGCAGACAGTTGACGTTTTTATACCCGGGCGACGTTGGCGCCTAAGGCAGATAGCGCTGACGCAACTCTGCCTCGCGCGTTTCGCGCTGTTGGCCCAGGGCCTGCCAGAAGCGCATGGCCAGTTGCGGGTGGCGTTGGTAGAACGGGTGGGACAGGGGCAGGTGCCAGTCCGCTTGCAGCAAGGGCAGCGGGAGAAACTGCAACTGTTCTTGCAGCTGCAGTTCCTTGATCAGCGCCAGGCTGATATTGCGCTCGATGACAAAACCATCCAGACGGCCGCTGGCCACCAATTGCAGGGCCTTCTCCGGTTGCAGGGAAACGTTGGCCAGGGCGCCCAGGTCGGCCAGGCGCTGGTGGGTGAGATAGCCCAGGGGCGAGTTCAGGCCGTACTTGAGGTTGGCGAAGCGCTGGCCATCCCAGCTCAGGCTAGTGTCGCGGCGGGTGGCGATCGGGTAGTCGACCTGCCATAGCCGATACTGCCGCTGCACCGGCAGGTCACGTTGTCGGTCGCGGCCGGGGAACTGGCCCCAGGCATCGCGCTCTGCCTGCCAGATGGTCGGGAAGATGCCATCCACTTCACCCTTCTGCAGGGCGAGGATGCAGCGCTTCCAGGGCAGGCGTTGCCAGGCGATGGCGAGTTGCGACTCGGTCGCGGCAGCCTGGATAAGTTCCAGCAGAATGCCGGGGCCAGGTGCTTGGGCGTTGTTCGCGGGGAGGGTGAAGGGCGGGTGATCCTGCAGCTGGTAGCACAGGCGCAGCGTGGTCTTGCCCTCGGCCCGGAGCGTCTGGGGCAGGAGTAAGAGCACAAGCAGGAAGCTGATGATGGCCGCTTGCATGATGCTGGGTCGCCGTGGGCGGTGGAACACCCGGCAGCCTGGGCTGGCTGCACTCTGCGTTGCATGTCCTCCCTTGATTGTGGCCGCGCTGGGGCATTCGTCAATGTCGGGCAGGGCTAGAAACCCGCGGCGTCTATATCCACCAGCAGCAGGCGGCGGCCGTTGTCGATAAATTGCCCGGCGGTCAGGCAGTACTGGTTGGTGGTGGCGTCGCGGTAGGTGCTGGAGAGGATCAGCCGGCGTTCTTCCCAGCCCTCGGCGAGCAACTGGTAGAAGTACGGCCGCCATGACCAGTTGTGCCCCAGGTAGCGTTCGTCGCTGCGCCAGCCGTTGTCATGCCACTCCAGGTTGGCGGTGAGCTGGGTGCCATGGCGGTCGCATTGGTAGATGCGCAGCAACCCCGGATAGCCATCCGGGCGCGGCAGTTGGCTGGCCATGGCCCCGGCTTCGACCCAATCCTTGAAGCTGTTCATCAGTTCGCCCAGGCGCTGGCGCAAGGTCATCAGGCTGGCACGCTCGGCCAGCTTCTGCTGCACATAACGGTCGCGCAGCTGGGCGAAACGTTTGACGAAGGCATGGCTGTCGAAGAAGGCCTCTTCGGGCTGGGCGAACAGATAGCCCTGCACGTAGCGCGCGCCGCATTCCAGGGCGAAATCCAGTTCGGCTTCGGTTTCCACGCCCTCGGCGATGATCCAGCAGCCGGTCTTTTCCGCCATTTTCGCCAGGGCCTTGACCACTTCGCTGCTCGGCCCGCCGCGGGCGGCTTGCTGGAACAGGCGCATGTCCAGCTTGAGGATGTCTGGCTGCAGCGCCAGCACCCGGTCGAGCTGGGAGTAGCCGGCGCCGAAATCGTCGATGGCGATGCGGGCGCCGGCTTGGCGATAGCGCTCCACCACCCGCGGCAGGCGCAGGGTGGCGCCGCCCAGTTCGGTGATTTCAAAGACCACGCGGCTGGGGTCGATACCACTGCGTTGCAATTGCTTGAGGCTGGGCAGGGGTTGGTCCGGGCGTAGCCGGCTGATCCAGCGCGGCGAGATATTCAGGCTGAGGAACCAGTCGGCGGGCGCCTCATGAAAGCGCGCCAGGGCCTGTTCGCGTACCTCGCGGTCGAGGCGGCGCAGGGCGGCGGGCGGGGTTTTCGGGTCGCTGAACAACGGCCCAGCCGAGCGCAGTTGGCCATCGCTGCCGCGCAAGCGGGCCAGGGCCTCAACCCCGGCGATCTGGCCGGTGGCGGTGTCGATAAAGGGTTGAAAGACTGCGAGGGGTTGACCGTCGAACACCAAACATATCCTTAGGCAGGTAACGCCTCGGTATGTGGCGTGCGCTTAGCTAAGCAAAATTGTGGCCAGATTTATCCCGTGTCTCGGCATCTTTGGTCGGGGGCGGATCGGAGGCTGGGCGGCGTGGCGGGTTGCGCCTGAGCAGGGGAAAGGCGATCAGGGCGATGCGCAGCCAGCGGCGCCAGTGGCCGCGCTGCATACCAATGCTGGCCAGCAATAAGGCGCCGCCGGCGACCCAGAGTGGTGCATTGCTCTTGCCCAGTTCCGTGCGCCAGTGGCTGCTGAAGTGCTGCACCTGACGCAAGGGCTGCAGCATGACCTGGGTTTCGTGGCGCAGTTCCTGGCGGTGCAATTCCAGGCGCAGGCGCAACATGGCGATGCGCAGCTCGCGGCGCGAGGCCTTGGCGGTTAGCTCGTTGAGATTCATGGCAACAGTTGCTCGCGGTCGCGAGCCAGTTCCGCCAGGCTGGCGCTAAAGGGCGCTGGCGCGTTGCGCACGCGCAGCAGCAAAACGCTCAGGCTGCAGAGCAGGCCCAGGCTATAGAAGGCACAGAGGGCGCCGATCAGCATAAGCCGATTGTCCCAGAACAGCACCAGCAAGGCTGCCGATAGGCCGATCAACAGCAGCAGGGCGAAAGCCAGGCTCAGGCTGGTCAGCACCAGTAGATTGACGGTATGACGCTGCTGTTCTTGCAGCTCTTCGCCAAACAGGGCGATATGACCCTGTACGAGTCCGAGCAGGGCGCCGGCAAAGCGCCGCGGTGAGTTGGTGGCGCAAGGCGCTGTCGCGTCCATAGACTTCTCTATTTGATTTAGCGGCGGCTGATCAGCATGCCCAGCAGCAGGCCGATAGCGGCGGCAATACCCAGGGCTTGCCAGGGGTGGCTGTGGATATAACCGGTGGTGGCGTCGAGGGTGGCTTTGCCGCGTTCACGCAGGGCGTCTTCAGCACTGTCCAGGGTGGTGCGGGCCCGGCCGAGGCTGCCGCGAATCTGCTCGCGCAGCTCTTCAGCCTGCTCGCCAGCCAGGCTGGCGGAGTGCTGGAGCAGCTGTTCGGTATCGTGCACCAGCGCCTGGAATTCCTTTAACAGTCGATCCTGGCTGGATAGGGCACTTTCACGGGGCATGGGTGCTTTCCTTGGTTTCGCTCTAGTAGACGTTCGAGTGTGGGGGCGGTCAAGGGTTCCTTTTCACCCGGGGCAACCGCGGCGGCTGGTATAGCGCTTGCATTAGGTTGGTGCGCGCCCTTGCTGGTTCGCTCCTTTATGGGGCTGCGAGGGTTTTGGCCTGGACGCCGTGCTGCATCAACAACTTACTAATAACTATGGATTAAGTACCCTGAGGACAGTCCGTTGAGGTGCCATTTTGGTGCCGGGCGGGATTGACCTCGGTGGAGCTGAACGCGATTTGTGCTGCCTTGTGGTGCGCTTTTGGCTGTTTATGATCCGCTTTGGTGCTTTTTCCCGCGACGGAGTTTTCTTCGCAGATGGAAAACATCAATAGTGCTGTGGAAACCCTGATTCACGGCTCCAATACCCTGTTTATCCTGCTTGGCGCCGTGATGGTGCTGGCCATGCATGCCGGTTTCGCCTTTCTCGAGGTGGGTACGGTACGGCAGAAAAACCAGGTCAACGCCTTGTCGAAGATCATCTCCGACTTCGCCGTGTCGGCCCTGGCCTACTTCTTTGTCGGTTACTGGGTCGCCTATGGCGTGACCTTCCTGGAGCCTGCCAGTGTGCTGACTGAAGGCAACGGCTATGCCCTGGTGAAGTTCTTCTTTTTGCTGACCTTTGCCGCGGCCATCCCGGCGATCATTTCCGGCGGCATCGCCGAGCGCGCCAAGTTCGGCCCGCAACTGTGCGCCACGGTGCTGATCGTCGCCTTCATCTACCCCTTCTTCGAGGGCATGATCTGGAACGGTAACTTCGGCGTGCAGGCCTGGCTGACGGCGCAGTTCGGCGCGGCCTTCCATGACTTCGCCGGTTCGGTGGTGGTGCATGCGGTGGGCGGTTGGCTGGCCTTTGGCGCGGTGATTCTGCTGGGGCGCCGCGATGGCCGTTACCGCGAAGGCCGTCTGGTGGCGTTCGCGCCGTCGAATATTCCGTTTCTGGCCCTGGGCTCGTGGATCCTGATCATCGGCTGGTTCGGCTTTAACGTGATGAGCGCGCAGACCCTGGGCAGCGTCAGCGGCCTGGTGGCGGTCAACACCCTGATGGCGATGGTCGGCGGCACGGTGGCGGCCCTGCTGGTCGGGCGCAATGACCCGGGCTTCCTGCACAACGGCCCGCTGGCCGGCCTGGTGGCCGTGTGCGCCGGCTCGGACCTGATGCATCCGGTCGGTGCGCTGGCGACCGGCGCAATCGCCGGCGCGCTGTTCGTCTGGGCGTTCACCGCGACCCAGGTGAAATGGAAGATCGACGACGTACTCGGCGTCTGGCCGTTGCACGGGCTGTGCGGCGTATGGGGCGGTATCGCCTGCGGTATCTTCGGTCTGCAGGCGCTGGGCGGCCTGGGCGGTGTCAGCCTGGCCAGCCAGTTGGTGGGCACCGGGCTAGGTGTGCTGGTGGCGCTGCTTGGCGGCTTTCTGGTGTATGGCGTGCTGCGCGCCACTGTCGGTATTCGTCTGAGCCAGGAGGAGGAGTACTACGGCGCCGACCTCTCGGTGCACAAGATCGGCGCGGTCAGCCAGGATTGATCAAGGGGCACTGAAAAAGCCCGGAGATGATCCGGGCTTTTTTATGCGCGCTGTTTGCTGTGTTACGACTTAGAGCAGCGGCAGGG
>DASUOY010000299.1:0-3458 GCA_036276395.1 Pseudomonas sp. | reverse complement strand
GATCTTGGCCTTTTTCAAGGCGCCATCGTCGGCAATCGCGGGCGCGGCAGGTGCCGGCGGGTTGGCGGCCATGGCCGTGTCGAGGGCCTGTTGGGCGCTGGCGGCGGCGCTGCGCAGCTCGTCGACCTGGGCCTGCAGTTCGGGGCTGGCGTGGCTTGCCAGCTGTTTCTCGGCTTTTTTCAGGGCGACCTGGGCCATGCTGGCTTCGATCTTGAGTTTCTTCTGCTCGTCACTCAGGCCGGCCGGTTTGGCGGCTGGCACATCGCTGCTGGCCGTAGCCGGTGCAGCCTGGGCCTGGGCGGCCTTGGCTTGCGCCGCTTTGGCCGCGCGGGCCTGGCGATCGGCTTCCTTCTGCTCTTCGGCGCGGCGCAGGCGTTCCTGGCGCAGCTCGAAGCGCTGCTTGGACTGCTCGGCCTTGAGCTGCTTCTGCTCCAGGTCGCGAATCTCGCCCTTGGCGGCGCGGTAGTACTGCACCAGGGGGATGCTTGAGGGGCAGACATAGGCGCAGGCGCCGCATTCAATGCAGTCGAACAGGTTATGCGCCTTGAGCTGCTCGTGTTCCTGGCCGATGGCGAAGAAGTGCAGTTGCTGCGGCAGCAGGCTGGCCGGGCAGGCTTCGGCGCATTCGCCGCAGCGGATGCAGGGCATGGCTGGCGGCGGTGGCGGCAACTCGGCGGTGGTGCTGGCCAGCAGGCAGTTGGTGGTCTTGATCAGCGGTACGGCAAAATCGGGCAGGGTAAAGCCCATCATCGGCCCGCCCATGATCAGGCGGTTCAGCTTGCCCTGATCCAGGCCGGCAAATGCCAGCAGTTCGCCCACCGGGGTGCCCAGCAGCACCTCGACGTTCATCGGTTGCGTCAGGGCTTCGCCGGTGAGGGTGGTGATGCGCGAGATCAGCGGTTTGCCATTGATCACCGCCTCATGGATGGCTACGCAGGTGCCGACGTTCTGGCAGAGGATGCCGATATCCGCCGGCAGGCCGCCTGAGGGCACTTCCACGCCGGTAAGAATCTGGATCAGCTGCTTCTCGCCACCGGATGGGTACTTGGTGGGGAATACCTTGAGCTGGTAGCTGCGTTCGCTCAGCGCGCTGCGCACCGCGGCTATGGCTTCGGGTTTGTTGTCCTCGATGCCGATCAGCACCTGCTCCGGCTGGATCAGCTGCACCAGGATATCGATGCCCGAGACCAGCTCGCGGGCGCGCTCGCGCATCAGCAGGTCATCGGCGGTGATATAGGGTTCGCACTCGGTGCCGTTGATGATCAGCGTGTGGACTTTCTGCGTCGGCCGCGCGTTGAGTTTCACCGCCGTGGGAAAACCCGCGCCGCCCAGACCGCTGATGCCGGCCTGGCGAATCAGCTGCAGCAGGGCGCTATTGTCCAGTTGGCGGTAGTCCGCGCAGGGCGTCAGTTCGATCCACTGCTCCAGGCCATCGCTGTCGATGACTATGGCGGGGGCGAGCATGCCGGATACGTGGGGGTAGGGCTGCGGGCCGATAAAGCTGACGGTGCCGGAGGTCGGAGCATGCACCGGCACGCTGACGAAACCATTGGCGGCGGCGATCAGCTGGCCTTTCAGCACGCGTTCGCCCACGGTCACCATTGGCTCGGCCGTCGCGCCTATATGTTGGTTCAGCGGCAATACCAGGCGCCCCGGCAGCGGGGTCGGCTGGATCGGTGTGCGGTTGGACAGTTCCTTGCACTCGGCGGGGTGAATGCCGCCCGGGATATCCCAGATCAGTGCTTCAGGGGTGTGCAGTGCGCTCATGCTGCCTGCTCCCGGTCGCTGGCAATCAGTTGGCCGGGGGCCAGGGGTTTTTCCCATTTCCAGCTTTGCACGGTGCTGCCGACTTCCAGCATGTCGATGCAGTCCACCGGGCAGGGCTCGACGCACAGGTCGCAGCCGGTGCATTCGCTGACGATCACCGTGTGCATCTGCTTGGCCGCGCCGACTATGGCGTCCACCGGGCAGGCCTGGATGCACTTGGTACAGCCGATGCACTCGGCTTCGCGGATATAGGCGACCATCTGCGGCTTTTCGCCTTCCACGGCGTCCAGCGGTTCGGCTTCAACATCCAGCAGATCGGCCAGGGCGGCGATGGTCGCCTCGCCGCCGGGGGGGCACTTGTTGATCTTGTCGCCGCCGGCAATCGCCTCGGCGTAGGGCTTGCAGCCCGGATAACCGCATTGGCCGCACTGGGTTTGCGGCAACAGGGCGTTGATCTGTTCGGCAATCGGGTTGCCTTCGACCTTGAAGCGCACCGCGGCGAAACCCAGGATGGCGCCGGCCACCAGGCACAGGGCGAGCAGGGCCAGAACGGCGATCAGCACCAGGCTCATAGCTTGATCAGCCCGGTAAAGCCCATAAAGGCCAGGGACATCAAGCCGGCGGTGATCATACCGATGGCCGCGCCCTGGAAGGATTTCGGCACGTCGGCAATGGCGATGCGCTCACGCATGGCCGCGAATAGCACCAGTACCAGGGAGAAACCGAAGCCGGCAGCAAAGCCGTTGGCGGTGGCGGTGATAAAGGTGAACTCGGCCTTGTTGGCGTTGAGCAGGGCCACGCCCAGGACGATGCAGTTGGTGGTGATCAGCGGCAGGAAGATACCCAGCACGCGGTACAGCAGCGGGCTGGTCTTGTTCACCACCATTTCGGTGAACTGCACCACCACGGCAATCACCAGGATAAAGCTGATGGTGCGCAGGTATTCGATATCCAGCGGCTTTAGCACGTACTGCTGCACCAAGTAGCTGCACATGGCGGCCAGGGTCAGCACGAAGGTGGTGGCCAGGGACAGGCCGATGGCCGTCTCGATCTTCTTCGACACGCCCATAAAGGGACATAGGCCGAGGAACTGCACCAGTACGAAGTTGTTGACCAGGATGGCGCTGACCATGATCAAGGCGAGTTCGGTCATCGGGTTACCGTTGTGCTCTGAAAAGGGCCGTGGAAAGGGCGGCTATTATCGGTAAGCCGATCCAGCCAGACAAGCTGGATCAGCCACCTTGAGGTGTCGGCATAAGGCTAGCAGCCCGCCGGGCTTATGGGCTGCCCGGGCTTATTTGACCCGCTGGCCCGGCTTGGCGCCACTGTCCGGGCTGAGCAGGTAGATTTCCTCGCCGCCAGGGCCGGCGGCCAGGACCATGCCTTCGCTGATACCGAACTTCATCTTGCGCGCTGCCAGGTTGGCCACATACAGGGTCAGGCGGCCTTCCAGCTTGCTCGGGTCCGGGTAGGCGCTCTTGATGCCGCTGAATACGTTGCGCTTGGCGTCGCCGATATCCAGGGTCAGGCGCAGAAGCTTGTCGGCGCCCTCAACGAATTCGCACTTCTCGATCAGGGCGATACGCAGGTCGACCGCGGCAAAGGCGTCGAAGGCGATCTCGGCGGCCAATGGGTCTTTCGTCAGCTCGCCATTGCCTGCGATGGCTGGAGCGGCTTCGCTGGCGGCCAGG
>DASUOY010000298.1:0-2022 GCA_036276395.1 Pseudomonas sp. | reverse complement strand
AAAATCCATTGCCGCCGCCGTTGCCACTGACATTACTCGCTCCCGAAATTATATATTAGTCCAAGCTAATATAGAAGACTGGTCAAAACGCGGATTATACGGGAGCCGGCTCGCTGCGCTCGACGCGGAACCACGCCGCATAGAGCGCCGGCAGGAAAATCAGGGTCAGCACGGTGGCGACCAGCAGGCCGCCCATGATCGCGATCGCCATCGGCCCCCAGAACACGCTGCGCGACAGCGGGATCATCGCCAGCACCGCCGCCAGGGCGGTCAGCACGATCGGGCGGAAGCGCCGCACCGTGGCTTCGATAATGGCGCTCCAGCTGTCCAGCCCGGCCTCGATGTCCTGCTCGATCTGGTCGACCAGAATCACCGAGTTGCGCATGATCATCCCCGACAGGGCAATGGTGCCGAGCATGGCGACAAAGCCGAACGGCTGGCGGAACACCAGCAGGAACAGGGTCACGCCGATCAACCCCAGGGGCGCGGTGAGGAACACCATGGCCGAGCGCGAGAAGCTCTTGAGCTGCAACATCAGCAGGGTCAGCACCACCACGATAAACAGTGGCACGCCGGCGTTGACCGATTTCTGCCCGCGGGACGAGTCCTCCACGGTGCCGCCTACATCCAGCTGGTAGCCGTCCGGCAGGCTGGCGCGGATCGGCTCCAGGGTCGGCAGTATCTGCTTGGTCAGGCTGGCCGGCTGCTCGGCACCGTACACGTCGGCGCGCACGGTGACGGTGGGCAGGCGGTTGCGGTGCCAGATAATGCCCTCCTCGAAGCCATATTCCAGGGTGGCGATCTGCGCCAGGGGCACGCTCTTGCCACTCTCGGTGGGCACCGCCAGGCTCGGCAGCAGGCCCAGTTCCTGGCGCTCGCTGACGGTGCCGCGCTGGAGGATTTCGATCAGCTCGTTGCCTTCACGGTAATGGCTGACCGGCGCGCCGGTTAGCGAGCCCTGCAGGAAGCGCGACAGGTCGGCGGTGCTGACGCCCAGGGCGCGGGCGCGTTCCTGGTCGATATTCAGGCGCACCACCTTGCTCGGCTCTTCCCAGTCCAGGTGCACGTTGCTCACATGGCTGTTCTCGCGCACCTTGTCGGCCACCTGGCGGGCCAGGTTGCGCACCTCGTCGATATGCTCGCCGGAGACGCGGAACTGCACCGGGTAACCCACGGGCGGGCCGTTTTCCAGGCGGGCGATACGGGTGCGCAGGGTCGGGAACTGCTCGCGCAGCACCTCGATCAGCCACAGGCGGATCTTCTCGCGCTCCTCGATGCTTTTCGCCAGCACCACGAACTGGGCGAAACTGGCGGCCGGCAGTTGCTGGTCCAACGGCAGGTAGAAGCGCGGCGAGCCGGTGCCGACATAGGCGACATAGTTGTCGATGCCTTCATGCTCGTTAAGCAGTTGCTCCAGGCGCTTGGCCTGCTCTTCGGTGGCGGCCAGGGAGGCGCCTTCGCTGAGCTTGAGGTCGACCATCAGTTCCAGGCGGCCGGAGGCCGGGAAGAACTGCTGGGGGACGAAGCGGAACAGCAGGATGGAGGCGACGAACAGGCCGATGGTCAGCAAAATCACGGTTTTGCGGCGGCGCACGCACCACTCCACCATGCGCCGTACGCGCTGGTAGAACGGCGTGCCGTAGGGGTCATGGCCGTCGGCGCTGCCGCCGTGCTTGGCCGCGTGCAGCTTGGCCAGGTCGGGCAGCAGCTTGGCGCCCAGGTAGGGCACGAACACCACGGCGGCGATCCACGACACCAGCAGGGCGATGGCCACCACCTGGAAGATCGAGCGAGTGTATTCGCCGGTGCCGGACTGCGCGGTGGCGATAGGCAAGAAGCCGGCGGCGGTGATCAGGGTGCCGGTGAGCATGGGGAAGGCGGTGCTGGTCCAGGCATAACTGGCCGCCTTGATGCGGTCATAGCCCTGCTCCATCTTGATCGCCATCATCTCCACGGCAATGATCGCGTCGTCCACCATCAGGCCCAGGGCCAGCACCAGGGCGCCGAGGGAAATCTTGTGCA
>DASUOY010000297.1:0-5305 GCA_036276395.1 Pseudomonas sp. | reverse complement strand
CAGTTTGGAGTGGTAGTAGCCGACGGTCAGATCCGGGGTGATCTTGTAGTTGCCGCCGAGGAAGCTGAACGAGTCGCTGGTTGTGCCACCGCTGGTGGTGATGCCGCGGCGCCCGCCAGTGGTCAGGGCGATGTCCTGATAGTCGTTGGAGTTGCGCTCATTCATTTCGCGCACATGGCCCATATCCAGGGTCAGGCCGTCGATTTCCTGGGAAAGCAGGTGTCCGGCCTGAAATATCTGGGGGAGCAGGCGCGCGTCGCTGGAGGCAATGGCCTGGTTCTTGAACTGCATGCCGCCGACGCGCAGGGTGCTCTTGGAGATTTTCGCCTTGGCCGCTACCGCCAAGCCTGAGTAGTTATCCTGGGAACCTCCGGATGAACGATCCGGCACCAGCAGGCCGCTACCGGCGGTACCGTCGCCGGAGTCCAGCTTGAAGCCGAACATGCCGATGGCGTCCGCGCCGAAACCCACGGTGCCTTCGCTGTAGCCGGAGTCCAGGCGCAGGATAAAGCCTTGCGCCCACTCCTCCTGTTTGGCTTGGCCGCTGGCAATGCTGCCGCCGGTTTGCCGGAAGTCGCGGTTGAAGTAGAAATTGCGCGCTTCGACACTGGCTTTGCTGTCCTTGATAAATTCAGCCTGGGCCAGCAGTGGCAGGGTGAGGCAGGTGCCCAGGGTGGCGAGTGCCACGGCGCGGGCGAGGGGAGTTCGGCTCATTATTGTTAGCTCCTCATATGTGCGGGTCGGCTTGTGGCCGATCTGTTACAGCGAGGCGCAATAAAACATGGGGCCGCCAGCTTGACCCTTAGACCTTGGTCGGCCCGCCAGCCGGAGGCGGCTCGCCGAGCGGGCGCGGCTTGCTCGCTGGCGCTAAGGCCGCTGGCGTTTTACCGTTGGTCATTCTCCCTTGCGGGGTTGCTAAAGTTTTACCCGTTGCGGCCGCCAACCAGTCAGATACACCGCCCAGGTACTTTGCCATGAACCCTCTGGCCTCGCTTTCACCGTCCGTATCACGTCCTTCTTCTGCCAGCCCCCAGCCTGCCGTGCGCAATGCCGCCGACGCTCATGCGCTGTTGGCCAATCGCCTTGCCGAGCGCCTGGGCCTTGAGCCGGGTGCGCTGGCCGGCAAGGCCAATGACTACACCCCGGAAAAAGTCGCCGGCCGTGTTCTCGGTTTTATCGAGCAGCGCTTGGCCCTCGAGGAGGCAGCAGGGGCCGATACCAGCAAGCTGCAAGACCTGCTGAGCCAGGCGCGTAGCGGTGTGGAAAAAGGCTTTGCCGAGGCGCGGAAGATTCTCGATGGCATGGGCGTACTGCAGGGCAAGATCGCCACGGATATCGACGATACCTATCAGCGCATTCAGGACGGTTTAGGCGATCTGGACAAGCGTTTCAATCCCGTCGCGCCAGCCGAAGGTGAGGGTGTCGGCAGCCTGGCCGTGGCTGCTTATAGCGAGCGTTTTGCCGCCCAGGCGGAAACCTTCGAGATGGCGGTGACCACCCGCGACGGTGACCGCCTGCGTATTTCCATCGCCCAAGCCTCGGCCAGTTGGTCGCAGAGCAGTATTGCCGCCAGCGGTGATGGCAACGGCAGCTCGGTGGTTGCCAGTAGCCAGTCGGGGAGTATGCAGGTCGGCGCCTGGCAGGTCAGCGTCGAAGGCGAGCTGGATGAAGAGGAGCGTGCTGCCCTGGAGAAGCTTTTCGGCCAGGTGCAGGAGCTGTCCAACAAGTTCTATGCCGGCGATCTGTCCGGGGCTTTTGACCGGGCCATGGCCCTGGAAATGGATGGCGAGCAGTTGGCGTCCATGTCCCTGCGCTTGACCCAGACCAGCGTGCGCCAGGCTACCGATGCCTACAGTGCCGTGGCGGAGGAAGGCGGTCAGGCCGCCAGCGCGGTCAATGGCAGCTTGCTCGATTACGCCCAGGGCTTGCTGGAGGCGCTGCGCAGCGCCAACCAGGTCGCCGAGGACGGCAAGGACAGCCTGCTCGACCTGCTGGGTGGCGGTTTTGCTTTGGATGAGCGCTTCGACAGCAAGCGCTTGGAAAAAGCCGAGCGCCTCAACAGCCGCCTGCTCGATGGCTTGCAAACCTTGCTCGATAAGCCCCAGGAGAGTCTGGATAGCGCCGCTCCTGCGGCCTGAGCCGGATGGCCTGTCAGGCTCTAATGCCAGTGCAGGGTTAGGCCCGGCAGGCTTCTAGGCAGTGCTAGACTGTACGCTTAGTGGATGCCTGAGGCGTGCAGATGCTCCCGGAATGTCAATTATTCGGTACCCTCGGCTGTCACCTGTGTGAAGTGGCCGAGGCATTGTTGATGCCCTTTGTTGAGCATGGTCTGCTGATCGAGTTGATCGATATCGCCGATCAGGAAAGCTGGGTCGAACACTATGGCCTGCGTATTCCGGTGCTGCGGCGCTGCGATACCGGGGCGGAGTTGAACTGGCCGTTCGAGGCTGAACAGGTGGTGGCATTTCTGCGTTGAGCCGCGTTGCAGTGGTGCTGGGCAAGTGGCTAGCCGGTTGAATTTATAAGGATGAAGAACAATGAGCATGGTGCTGGGGGATGCGTTATCGCTACTGTTGTTCCGTTTACACAGCGGGCGTTTGCTGGGTATTAACCTGCTCAAGGTGCAGGAAATCATTCCCTGCCCGGCGCTGACCAAACTGCCCAGCCGCCATCCCCATGTTCGTGGGGTGGCCACCTTGCGCGGTTCCGCCTTGACCGTGATCGACTTGGCGCGAGCCATTGGCGAGCAGGGTGCCAGCGATAGTCGCGATGGCTGCCTGATCGTTACCGAACTCAGTCGCTCGCGTCAGGGGCTGCACGTGCACAGCGTGGAACGTATCGTCCAGTGCTCGACCCGCGATGTCCGTCCGCCTCCTGCGGGCTCAGGTGGCAAGGCCTTTATCACGGGCGTGACGCAGATCGATGGCAAGATCGTGCAGATTCTCGATATCGAGAAGGTGCTGCACGAAATAGCCCCGGCGTTTCCGGAGGAATTGGACGAAAACCTGCTCAGTGAAGCCGAGCGCAACCTGCTCAATGGCCGGCGCGTTCTGGTGGTCGATGACTCCCATGTCGCCCTGCACCAGACCATGATTACCCTGAACAAGCTGCATCTCGATTGCCAGACGGTCAGAAGCGCCGCCGCCGCCTTGGAACTGTTGCAAGCCGAACAGCAGGCGGGCAGGCCGATCGAGGTGCTGGTGTCGGATATCGAGATGCCGGAGATGGATGGTTACGATCTGGTGCGCACTATTCGCAAGGACCCGAATATCGGGCATACCTATGTGCTGCTGCATACCTCGCTGGACAGCACCATGAATACCGAGAAGGCGCAGGCGGTGGGGGCCAATGACGTGCTGACCAAGTTTTCCACCGTGGATCTGAGCAAGGCCCTGGTGCGCGCCTTCGAAACCCTCGGCTAGATCTCAAACAGCGGCCACAAAAAAGCCCGCATTCAGCGGGCTTTTTTGTGGATTCCATATGGCGATATGGAAGCGGGATTTGGTCGGAGAGACAGGATTCGAACCTGCGACCTTCTCGTCCCGAACGAGACGCGCTACCAAGCTGCGCTACACTCCGATAAGTCCGAATTGTACTGAAAAAGTTTTGCTGCACAAGGGGTTAGCCCTAATTTTTTACGGGCAGCAGGGGCCTGCGCAGCCTGCCTGGCGGTGCTTCAGACGCCAGGCGTTGGCTCTTTCGGCTATTCAGAGTTCGCGTATGCCTTGCACCTGATCCTTGTTGACCTTGGCGCGGCGGCCGTCGACCTGCTCGAACTCATAGAACCCCGAAGTCTCGTCAAATTTGGGCTCATCCTGGGTGTGAATCTCACGGCCATCGTTCAGGCTGATCACCGATGGCGAGGCACAACCCGCCAGCGTGCTCAGGCCGAGTGCAAGCATCAATACTGCAATAGTGCGTTGAAGCATGGGTATCTCCTGATTAGTTACAGACATGCACTTTCTCTGTGACGAAGCTTTTGCGGCCAAGTTCCCGCATTTTAGTCGGGGAGCGAAGGTTGGGCTTTTAGCAGGTCCGGCGTATTCAGGTTGGCCAAGCGTGGGTCTTGCTCGGGGCAATCGACAGTCAGTGGATCCAGGTTGCGCAGCCAGCGTTGCGGGCTGCGTTCGCCGGCTCGCCAGGCGTCTTCCAGTTGGTCCACAAGGTGCGTGGGGATCAGGCTAAACAGCGGTTCCAGATAGTCACCCTGACGCACCACCACAGGCTGTGTAGCGGCCTTGTTCAGCAACTCTTGCACTAATGCCAGGTCCAGCAAGGGCGCATCGCAGGGTAAGACCAGTAGCCAGGGATGGCGGGCGATTTTCAGGCCGGCACGGATACCGGCCAATGGGCCCTGGAAGTCGGCGTCGTCATCCTCAACCAGGCGGTCGGCGTAGGCCGCGTAACGCTCGGCGTTGCGGTTGCAGGAAATGATCAGGTCATCGGTCAGGGGTCTCGCCAGGGCATGCAGCCAGGCGATCAGCGGGCGCCCTTGCCAGTCGAGCAGGCCCTTGTCGGCACCGCCCATGCGTTGCCCGCGACCGCCCGACAAGAGCAATACGGAGCAGCCAGGTGGAGCGGGGTTAGCGGGCATGCGCAGCCTCCAAGGGTGGGCCTGTGATATAACGGCGGGCATTATCGCCCATAACTGGAAGCCTGCCATGAACCACAAGGCCGAGGCACATTTCGTGCCCTTGAATATCGCGGTGTTGACCGTCAGCGACACCCGCAGCCTGGAAACCGATACCTCCGGCCAGCTGTTTGTTGACCGCCTGCAGGCCGCCGGTCACCAGCTCGCTGCACGGGTTTTGCTCAAGGATGATCTGTACAAAATTCGCGCCCAGGTCGCCACCTGGATTGCCGAGGATCAGGTGCAGGTGGTGCTGATTACTGGCGGCACCGGCTTCACCGGCCGTGACAGCACCCCGGAAGCGGTGGCCTGTTTGCTGGACAAGCAGGTCGATGGTTTTGGCGAGCTGTTCCGGCAGATTTCCGTGCCTGATATTGGTACCTCGACCATTCAGTCCCGTGCCCTGGCAGGTCTCGCCAACGGTACTCTGGTGTGCTGCCTGCCGGGTTCGACCAATGCCTGCCGCACCGCCTGGGATGGCATCCTCGCTGAGCAGCTGGATAACCGCCACCGCCCGTGCAATTTCGTCCCGCATCTCAAGTCGGTGGCCGCCTGCGAGAGCCGTGGATGAGCTGCTGTGACAAACCCGGGCTGATGCCCGTTGAGGCGGCGCTGGCGCGCTTGCTGGCGCAGGCTGAGGCCAGCGCGATTGTTGAATGCGTGCGGGTCAAGCTG
>DASUOY010000296.1:0-4877 GCA_036276395.1 Pseudomonas sp. | reverse complement strand
GTGCTCGGCCAGGTGCTGGGCGCCGGGCATGCCGCCGGGCAGCACGATCAGGTCGAAGGCCTGGGCCAGCACGTCGACCAGCATGGCGTCGGCGGTAAGGCGCGTGCCACGGGCGCAGGTGATCATCCGCCGGCTTTCGATGCTGGCCACCACCACCTCGATATCGGCCCGGCGCAGCACATCGATCAGGGTCACGCACTCCAGGTCTTCGACACCGTCGGCAACGCTGATAAGAACCCGTTTGGTCATGCTGGTCTCCTTTTTGCTTAATCCAGGCCGGCAGATCGAAGTTGTCCACTCGGTCATAAATTCACCCTACCAAGGCTAGCTGATATGATGCGCGCCTTTTCCCGGATCGCCAGCCAATTCCTGCATTTATGCCGGGATATGCTTTGCTTTCGGTATACACAGACGCGGCCAGAAAGCCGTTACGGGGAGTTCCTCATGCTGGAAAGACTGTTCCAACTCAAGGCCCATAACACCACGGTGCGCACCGAGATCCTCGCCGGTCTCACCACCTTCCTGACGATGGCCTACATCCTCTTCGTCAACCCGAGCATCCTCGGCGAGACCGGCATGGACAAGGGCGCAATCTTCGTCGCCACCTGCCTGGCTGCCGCCATCGGCTCGGCAGTCATGGGCCTGATCGCCAACTACCCGATCGCCCTGGCGCCGGGCATGGGCCTTAACGCCTTCTTCACCTACACCGTGGTGCTTGGCATGGGCCACACCTGGCAGGTAGCGCTGGGGGCGGTGTTCCTCTCGGCCTGCATGTTCTTCCTGCTGTCGATCTTCAAGATCCGCGAGTGGATCATCAACAGCATCCCGCTGGAGTTACGCTCGGCGATCGCCGCCGGCATCGGCCTGTTCCTCGCCCTGATCGCCCTGCAAAGCGCCGGCATAGTGGTGGACCACCCGGCCACCCTGGTGGGCATGGGCGACCTCAGTAAGCCCGCGGCGCTGCTGGCGATCCTCGGCTTTTTCCTGATCGTCGGCCTGGAGGCGCGCAAGGTTACCGGCGCGGTACTGATCGGCATCCTGGTGGTAACCCTGCTGAGCATCGCCCTGGGCATCTCCAAGTTCGGTGGCGTGGTGTCGATGCCGCCGTCGCTGGCACCGACCTTCCTCCAGCTGGATATTCTCGGCGCCCTGGATATCGGCCTGGTCAGCGTGATCTTCGCCTTCCTGTTCGTCGACCTGTTCGACAACTCCGGCACCCTGATCGCCGTGGCCAAGAAGGCCGGGCTGATGCGCAAGGACGGCTATATGCCGAAGATGGGCCGCGCCCTGATCGCCGACAGTACCGCCGCCATGACCGGCTCGCTGCTGGGCACCTCGACCACCACCAGCTATATCGAGTCGGCCGCTGGCGTCGCCGAGGGCGGGCGCACCGGACTGACCGCCTGCGTGGTCGCCGTACTGTTCCTCCTGGCGCTGTTCTTCGCCCCGCTGGCCGGCAGCGTGCCGGCCTTCGCCACCGCGCCGGCGCTGCTGTTCGTCGCCGTGCTGATGGCCGCGGGCCTGGCCGAGATCGACTGGAGCGACATCACGGTCGCCGCCCCGGTGGTGATCACCGCCCTGGCCATGCCGCTGACCTTCTCCATCGCCTCGGGTATCGCCTTCGGTTTTATCGCCTGGGTGGTGATCAAGACCCTGGCCGGCCGCTGGCGCGAACTCAACCCGATGCTGGTCATCCTGGCCGTGCTCTGCGCGGTCAAGCTGGGCCTGTACGCCTAACGCCACTCCATCGTTGACGCCGGCCCAGCCTGCGTCAACGCACGCGCAACTCCCCCGAATTACCGAGTAGTCCATGAGCCGTTCCCAGTTCGACCCCGCCCGCTACGCCGCCCAACTCGCCGAAAAAAAGCAGCGCCTGATCGAGCTGCTGGCGCCCTTCGCCGCGCCCGAGCCCGAGGTGTTCGAGTCGCCCCGCGAGCATTACCGCCTGCGCGCCGAATTTCGCCTATGGCGCGAAGGCGAGGATCGCCACTACGCCATGTTCGAGGCCGGCGACAAGTTCACGCCGATCTTCTTCGAGGACTTCCCCATCGCCAGTGCGCAGATCAACGCACTGATGCCGCGCCTGAAAAGCGCCTGGCAGGCCAGCAGTGCGCTGAGTTTCAAGCTGTTCCAGGTGGAGTTTCTCACCACCCTGGCGGGCGATGCGCTGATCACCCTGTGCTACCACCGCCCGCTGGACGCGGCCTGGCAGGCCGAGGCGGAAAAGCTTGCGGCGGACTTGCAGGTCAGCATCATTGGCCGCTCCAAGGGCAAGCGCATCGTCATAGGCCGGGACTATGTGACGGAGCAACTGCAGGTGGCCGGGCGCACGTTCAGCTACCGCCAGCCGGAGGGTGCCTTTACCCAGCCCAACGGCGAGGTGAACCAGAAGATGCTCGGCTGGGCCTATGAGGTGCTGGGCGAGCGCCAGGACGACCTGCTGGAGCTGTATTGCGGCAACGGCAACTTCACCCTGCCGCTGGCCACCCGCGTGCGCAAGGTGCTGGCCACCGAGATCAGCAAGTCCTCGGTAAATGCCGCCCTGGCCAACCTGGAAGACAACGACGTGGATAACGTCTGCCTGGTACGCCTGTCCGCCGAGGAGCTGACCGAGGCGCTCAACGAGGTGCGGCCGTTCCGCCGCCTGGCCGGCATCGACCTGAAAAGCTACGAGTTCGGCAGCGTGTTCGTCGACCCGCCCCGTGCCGGCATGGATCCGGACACCTGCGAGCTGACCCGGCGCTTCGACAGGATTCTGTATATCTCCTGCAACCCCGAGACCCTGGCCGCCAATATCGCCCAGCTCAGCGACAGCCATAAGGTGACGCGCTGCGCGCTGTTCGACCAGTTCCCCTATACCCACCATATGGAGTCGGGGGTATTGCTGGAGCGGCGCTGACCTGCCGCCTAAGGCATGGGTAGGGTGCGCCGCGCGCACCAACTTGGGCAGCAAATCACTGGTGCGCATAGCGCACCCTACGGACTGCAAACCTGAGCCAAGTGAACTAGGCCTTGTTTAAGCCGCGCAAGGCCCAGAAGCACAGCCCCGCCGAGACCACTTCCAGCAGCAGCGCGTAGAGATTGAAGGTCTGCTGCGCGCCGCCGTCCAGCCACAACCCGCCGATACGCGCCAAGGCCAGCGAGCAGTAGAGCAGCACCAGCAGGCTCAGGGCGGCGCGGGTCAGGTCCTGGCGCGCCAGGGCCAGGCCGATAAAGGCCGCCAGGCCCAGTTGCAGGCCGCCGTAGAAGGCCCGCACATCGGTGGCCGCCGCTGGTGCCATCAACAGCATGCCGCTGAGGTTGGCCATCTCGTGGGGGCGGGCGAAATAGGCCAGGCCCAGGCCGGCCAGAGCCAGCAGTTGCATCCCCAGAATTACCCGTGCAAGCAGCATAAACAGCTTCCTTCTCAGCAATAGTGGTCGCAGCATAAGCCCCACGGGGTTTATCCGGAAACAATCGACCGTTTCGGCAAAATAGGCGGCGGCGTTATGCTCAGCCAGGCACTTCAAGAGGACCTTCCCATGCGTGTTTTTATCCTGCTGCTCAGCTGCTTCGCCAGCCTGGCCCAGGCGGCCGAGGCGCTGAGCATCGATGTGCACCGCGACCCTAACTGCGGCTGCTGCAAGGCCTGGATCAGCCACCTGGAAGACAACGGCTTTAGCGTTGTCGATCATGTGGAGACTGATATGACTGCGCTTAAACAGCGCCTCGGCGTGCCGCCGCGCCTGGCCTCCTGCCATACCGGGGTGATAGACGGGAAATTCGTCGAAGGCCATGTGCCGGCCGCCGATATCCTCAAGCTGCGCCAGCAACCCGACCTGCTCGGCGCCGCGGTGCCCGGCATGCCCACCGGCTCGCCGGGCATGGAGCGCGGCGAAGTGCGCGACGCCTACCAGGTAATAGGTCTGGACAAGCAGGGCAAAGAGCGCGTGCTCAACCAATACCCGGCCAACTGAGGGCTGGCGTATGCGCGGCCATAGGTCGACACTCAAGGACGGCAGGCATAAAGGACGATAGCGATGCGCTGGAAACGGGCAAGACGCAGTGACAACGTGGTGGATGCGCGCAGTGGTGGCTCGCGCATGGGCGGCGGCAAGGGCCTGACCCTGGGCGGGGTGGCCGTGGTGGTGATCATCGGCCTGCTCAGCGGCCAGGACCCGATGCAGATTCTCGGTCAGTTGGCCGGCCAGGCCATGCAGGGCGGCTCGCCCGCCCCGGCGCAAGAGTCGGCGCCGCCCAGCAATGATGAGCAGTCGGAGTTTGTCCGTGCCGTGCTCGGCGACACCGAAGACACCTGGCGCGCGCTGTTTCAGAGCAGCAACAAGCAATACCGCGACCCGACCCTGGTGCTGTTTCGCGGCGGGGTGAACTCCGCCTGCGGCTTCGCCGACTCCGCGGTGGGCCCCTTCTATTGCCCTGGCGATCAGCGGGTGTATATCGACCTGGCGTTTTTCCGCGAGCTGGAGCAGCGCTTCGGCGCCGCCGGGGATTTTGCCCAGGCCTATGTGATCGCCCATGAGGTCGGCCACCACGTACAGACCCTGCTCGGCGTGTCGGCCAAGGTCAACGCGGCGCGTCAGCGTGGCGAACGACTGGAAGGCGACAACGGCCTACTGGTGCGTCAGGAGTTGCAGGCCGATTGCCTGGCCGGGGTCTGGGCCCATCATGCCCAGCGCCGTCTCGACTGGCTGGAGCCGGGGGATCTGGAGGAGGCACTGAACGCCGCCAATGCCATAGGCGACGACCGCTTGCAGAAACAGGCCCGCGGCCAGGTGGTGCCGGACTCCTTTACCCACGGCACCTCGGCGCAGCGCGTGCGCTGGTTCAAGAGCGGCTTCTACGCCGGCGATCCGGGCAGCTGCGACACCTTCAAGGCC
>DASUOY010000295.1:0-4712 GCA_036276395.1 Pseudomonas sp. | reverse complement strand
CCCGGCCCAGGGCCTCCTTGCCGACACGCAGGCTGCTCAGCAGGGCGGCATTGAGATTGTCCACGCTGGTGAAGTCTACCTTGTTCAGGCCATTGCCGATGATCGACAAGCGCCCCTTGCGCTGCATATTGATCAAGCGCGGAAAGATGCTGGTATCGCCCGCCCCGGTAACGAAGCGCGGGCGCAGCGCCAGCACCTCCAGGCCGAATTCCTGGGCGGCGAACACCTGCTGCTCAGCCAGGTACTTGGTCTTGCCGTAGTGGTCGGAGAAGCGCTTGGGCAGTTGCTCCTCCGTCAAGCCGACATGGGCCTGACCATCGAAGTACACCGAAGGCGAGGACAGGTGCACCAGGCGCCGCACTTTCTGCTTGAGGCAGGCCTCGATCACATTCTCGGTGACCTGCACATTGGCCTGGTGAAAATGCTCGTAACGCCCCCACACACCCACCGCACCGGCGCAATGCACCACCGCCTCGACCCCACGGCAGAGCTGCTGCGCCAGCTCGGGGTCGGCCAGATCGCCCTGGATAAACTCCGCACCACGCGAACGCAGGTGCTCAACACCCTCGGCGCGGCGCCCGTTGACCCGCACGCTCAGGCCCTGCTCCAGGGCAAAGCGGGCGAAGCGCCCGCCGATAAAGCCACTCGCGCCGGTTACCAGAATCTTCATTGTCGCCCCCGTTATCCTCAAGCCTGGGCGCACTCTAGCAGCGCCCCGGACCGCACGCCCTGGCGTTGCAGGCCAGAACAGCGACCCTGCACACCCTGCGATAGGTCTACAGGGCAGCGCACAGCGACTAAGCTGTGAGCGCGATATATCCCCCAATAATAAGGAGCACTGGATGGCCAACACCTGGATGATCTACGGCGCCAATGGCTACACCGGCCACTTGCTGGCCGCCGAAGCCAAGCGACAGGGCCTGACGCCCATACTGGCCGGGCGCAACCCGGCGGCGGTGCATGCCCTGGGCAGCCTGCTCGGGCTGGAGTGCCGGGTGTTCGATATCCAGCAGCCGGAGCGGGCCAAGGAGGCCCTGGCCGATATTGCCGTGGTTGCCCACTGCGCCGGGCCCTTCTCCGCCACCAGCGGGCCGATGCTCGACGCCTGCCTGGCGAGCAACACCCACTATGTGGATATCACCGGCGAGATCGGCGTGTTCGAGGCCGCCCACGGCCGCGATCGACAGGCCCGCGAACTGGGGCTGGTGGTCTGCCCGGGGGTCGGTTTCGATGTGATCCCCAGTGATTGCCTGGCCGCCTGCCTGCACCAGGCCCTGCCGGATGCCACCCACCTGGCCCTGGGCTTCGACACCGGCAGCGGGCTGTCGCCAGGCACCGCGAAAACCTCGGTGGAGGGTCTCAGGTTTGGCGGCAAGGTGCGCCGCGCAGGCATCATCACCGATGTGCCGCTGGGCTATAAGCGCCGCGCCATCAACTTCGGCCGCGGTGAAAAGCCGGCGGTGACCATCCCCTGGGGCGATGTCTCCACCGCTTATCACTCCACCGGCATCGACAATATCGAAGTCTATCTGCCCATCCCGACCCCGGCGGCCATTCTGATGCGCCTGCTCGATCCCTTGCGCCCGCTGTTCGGCCTGGCGGCCGTGCAGAACTGGCTCAAGCGCCTGATCGAGAAGCGCGTGCAAGGCCCCGACGAAAACACCCGCGCACGCCTGCGCACCTGGCTCTGGGGCGAGGCACGCAATGCCGCGGGCGAGGTGAAAACCGCGCGCCTGGAAACCGCCAACGGCTATGAGCTCACCGTGCACGGCGCCCTGCTGGCGGTACGCCACCTGCTCGACTACAGCGGCCCGGGCGGCTACTTCACCCCATCCAGACTGCTCGGCGCGCGCTGCGTGGAGCAGCTGCCGGGCTCGGGGAAGATCAGCATCAGCTGATGCACGCCCCAACTTGGTTACCTTCCGCCCCATAAGCGGAAGGTAACGCCCCATCCTGCAGCGCTTTCAGCGTGCCAGCTGCGCCCCTTCCCCTGCATCCGCTCCTCGGCACGCCCGTTGCGCCCAGCGCTCTGCGCGTGCCGTTCGACCCATTCGCCCGGCGCCGATCAATTTTATTGACACAACGTCAAGCAATTCGCACGATCCTTGCAGAATAATCAACAGACCCGCCCCCTGTAACCCTTCTACCCTGGAGCCAACGGATATGCCGCTACGCCTAAAGCTTGCCCTGAGCTATTTGTTTATTGGGCTTTTTCCTGTGCTAGCGATGGCCTTTACGGTGTATCTGCAGGCCAGCAAGGCGTTGCAGGAGCAGACGCTGAACTCCCTCGAGGCCGTAGCAAATATCAAACAACGGCAACTGGTGGACAACCTGCAGGCGCGCCGCGATCAGCTCAGCACCCTGGCCAGCAACCTGGGCACCAGCTATGGCGGCCTGACCGGCCCGGCCCTGGTCAGCGCCTCCAACTATGACCGGCCGATCTACGAGAACTTTGTGCAGACCTACGGCTACCGCGAGCTGAAGCTGATCGGCAGCGACGGCACGGTGATGTTCAGCGTGCTGCGCGGCGACGATTACCAGCAGAACCTTACGCAGGACACCTGGCGCGAGCTGCCCATGGGCCGCCTGGCCAGCGCCGGGCTGAACAGCCAGGCCAGCCTGATCAGCGACCTGGCGATCAACCCGCAAACCGGTGAGCCCAGCCAGTTCCTGGTCAGCCCGGTAATCAGTGAAGGCGAGTTGCTCGCCCTGCTGATGCTGGAACTGCCGATCACCCCGCTCAATAACGTGATGCAGACCCGTCAGGGCCTTGGCGACGCCGGCGAAACCTACCTGGTCGGCGCCGACGGCCTGCTGCGCTCGGACTCCGCGCGCTTCAGCGAGCACCAGGTGGCGCGCGTACGCCAACGCCCCAGCGCCCTGCAAGGCGACGCCATCGCCCGCGCCCTGCAAGGCGAGCAGGGCCAGTTGGCGGAAGCCGGGCTCAACGGCCAGCCAGCCCTGAAGGCCTTCGTGCCGCTGGAGTTCGATGGCCAACGCTGGGCGCTGATCGCCGAAATGGACCAGGCCCAGGCGTTTGCCCCGGTGCATGAGCTGATGTGGCAGATCCTCCTGCTCGGCCTGCTCACCGTCGCCGCCGTGCTGTTCGCCACCTGGCTGGTCAGCCGCAGCGTGATGCGTCCCCTCGGCGGCGAGCCGGGCACTATGGCGCAACTGGCGCAGCGCCTGGCCGCCGGCGAGCTGCGCATGAGCCAGCAGCCCGGCCAGGGCAATGGCCTGATGCATGCCTTGCACGATATGGCCAATGCCTGGCGGGTGGTGATCGAACAGCTGCGCCAGGCTAGCAATGCCGTGGAGCATGCCAGCGGCAATATCCTCGATGCCGCCGGGCAGACCAGCCAGCGCCTCGACCAACAGCAGGAAGCCCTGGAAATGGTGGTCAGCGCCGTCGACCAGATGGCCGCCACCGTGCAGGAAATCGCCGCCAGCGCCAGCCAGAGCGCCGATAGCAGCGAAGCCGCGCGCCACGCCTTTACCGCCATGCAGGGCACCCTGCAACGTATGATCGGCCGCCAGGACCAGCTGCTCGATGGCCTGCGCGACGCCGATCAGGTGGTGCAGACCCTGGCCGGCAACAGCCAGCAGATCGCCTCGGTGCTGGAAGTGATCCGCGCGATCGCCGAGCAGACCAACCTGCTGGCCCTTAACGCCGCCATCGAAGCCGCCCGCGCCGGCGAGCAAGGTCGTGGCTTTGCCGTGGTGGCCGACGAGGTGCGCAGCCTGGCCATGCGCACCCGCACCGCCACCGAGGAAATCGTGCAGATCATTGGCACCCTCGGCGACTCCTCCGAGCAGGCCCTGGCCAGCATGCAGGGCGCAACCGTGCAGGCCCGCTCCCTGGAAGATGAGACCCAGGCCGTGCTGGGCTCACTCGGCCATCTGGAGCAATCCCTGCAAGCGGTGCACGACCTGGCCTTCCAGATCGCCGCCGCGGCCGAACAGCAGGCCGCCACCACCCAGGAGGTCAACCAGCATATGCACCAGCTCAGCGCCATGACCGCCGACAACCGGGAAAACGCGGCCAACACCCGCCAGTGCGGCGAACACCTGCAGAACGTGGCCGGCAACCAGCAACATCTATTGGCGCACTTTCAGCTCTAAACATTCAGCTCGGCACGGCCACCAGCCAGGTGGCCGTATGCCGCTGCAGATGCCGGGTCAACTCGCCGAGCAATTCCCCGCCATTGCGCCAGTGGTGCCAATACAGCGGCACATCCAGCGGCCGCTCGGGCAACAGCTCCTGCAGGCTGCCCCGGGCCAGCTCCGCGCGCACCTGCAACTCGGGCATCAGCCCCCAGCCAAAACCAGCCTCGGCCAGGCGCACAAAGCCCTCGGACGACGGGCAGAGGTGGTGAACAAAGCCGCCCTCAACTCCCAGGGCCGACAGGTAGCGGTGCTGCAATTGGTCGTCCGGCCCAAAGACGATGGCCGGCGCCTGGGCCAACGCCTGTGCATTCACCCCAAGGGGAAAATGCCGGGCAATAAAGGCCGGGCTGGCCAGCGCGCGGTAGCGCATGGCGCCCAGCGGCATGGCCCGCGCGCCGGCCACCGGGCGCTCGCTGGCGCAGACGCAGGCGGCCACCTCGCCCGCGCGCATGCGCTTGAGGCCCACATCCTGATCCTCCACCACCAGATCCAACAGCAAGCGCTGGCTAGCGCAGAACTCGCCCACCGCGCCCGCCCACCAGGTC
>DASUOY010000294.1:0-3739 GCA_036276395.1 Pseudomonas sp. | reverse complement strand
TGGCCGACCATGCGCGCCAGCATCAGGCCGCGCTTGGGGATCACGCCCTGTTCCTGGAAGTGCCCGCCATGGAACTGCGGGTCGGTGAGGATGGCCTGGCGCGCCACCTCGTTGAAGGCGATGTTCTGCGCCGACAGTTTGGGCGCCGAGGCAATTGCCAGGCAGTGACGCACCCGCTCGGGGTAGCTGATGGTCCACTGCATGGCCTGCATGCCGCCCAGGCTGCCGCCGATTACCGCCGCCCACTGGCCGATGCCGAGGCGGTCGGCCAGGCGCGCCTGGCTGTGCACCCAGTCTTCCACGGTCATCACCGGGAAGTCCGCGCCGAACGGCTTGCCGGTGGCCGGGTTGATGCTGCTGGGGCCGGTGGAGCCGTTGCAGCCGCCGAGGTTGTTCAGGCTGACCACAAAGAATTTGCTGGTGTCGATCGGCTTGCCGGGACCGATGCAGCTGTCCCACCAGCCGGGCTTGCGCTCATCCACGCTGTGGTAGCCGGCGGCATGGTGATGGCCGGACAGCGCGTGGCAGATCAGCACGGCATTGCTTGCCGTGGCATTCAGCTCGCCATAGGTCTCGTAGACCAGTTGGTAGTCGGCCAGGCTGCGCCCGCAGGCCAGCGCCAGGGGTTCGGCAAAGTCCATGACCTGGGGGGTGACCAGGCCTACGGAGTCTTGGGGAAAGGCAGTCGGCATCGGCCCTGCTCGCAAATAAGGAAATGAAGATAAATAGGTAAGGGCCGCAGTCTAAAGAGCGCCGCCCCAGGCGGCAAGCGCATGGGGCGGCGGGGTACGGCTGATGGGGCAGTGCTGACGCCGCGGGCTATTCGCCGGCGCTATGCAGGCGCGCGGCGCCTGGCAGGGTCACCACCTTGCCCTGGCGCTGCACGGGTGCCGGGCGGCGCAGGATGCGCAGCATCTCGCCGGCCTGGGCCAGCTGCTGCTCCAGTTCGCCGCTGTAGCGCCCCAGTTGCTGGCCGCGCTGGCGCGCCTGCTGGGTTTCCTGGGCCAGGGCCTTGAGCCGCAGCATATGGGTTTCCAGCAGCTGCTTGTTTTCCAGGCTGTGCTGCATCAGCGGCATCAGGGCGTCGCTGGCCCATTGCTCGGCTTCCTGGCGCAGGCGCTGGTGCAGGCCGATGACTTCCTGCACCAGGGTGGCGAAGAAGCGCCGGCTCAGGCTGCGCTGCTCGGTCAGCAGGGTTTTCAGCTGCAGGCGGAACTGGTCGGCCTTGGCCTGCTGCTGCTTGAGTTCGCGCAGGTAGCGGCTGACGTTGAACAGCGGCGCGTCGACGCCATGCAGCGGGTTCTCTTCGTTATGCCGGCGGTAGATGGCGGCGACCATCTTGTTGGCCATCTCGGCTTCCTGGGCCAGGTTGTGCAGGTCCTGCTCCACCGAGCGGAAGAAGTGCAGGATGGCCTGGTTGATGCCCAGGGTGGTCCAGCTGCCGGTAAGGTTGCGCCGCACCTTGTTCAGGTGCTCGTCCAGGCGTTCGCTGCGGGCCGCATGGCGCAGCAGATCGCCCTGGCGCTTGAGCAGGCGCTGGTTGGTTTTCAGCCCGAGCAGGCGGCGGTGGTGCTGGTTGTGGTCTTCCTTGGTCTTGGCGGTCAGCTCGAAGAGCATCTGGCCGTTGTCGTGCTGGTGTTCGCTGAGCAGGGCCTGCTGTTCGTTGACCTTGTCCAGGCGCAGCTTGAGCACATGTTCGCTGTTTTGCAGCAGGGCCAGCACCTGGTTGACCACACGCTCTTCGAGCAAGCGTTCCTTCTGGGCGATGATGCGCTCGCAGAGCAGCTTCTCCAGGTTGGCCATCTGGCTGCGTGCGAGCAGTTCCGGGTCCTTGCGCACCTTGGCCAGCATCGCCTGCTTGGCCGAGAGCGGCAGCACCTCGCAGGCATCGATGCCGAGCTGGCGCGCCGTGCTGGTCTGGATCTGGCTGATGGCGTTCTGCACGAAGGCCTCGCCGGCCAGGTCGTCCCACAGCACGTCGATCTTGTTCAGCACGGCGAACAGGCAGGTCTGGGTGTCTTCGTCGAGCTGGCGGATATGCTGCTGCCACACCGCCATATCGCTGGCGGTCACGCCCGTGTCGGCGGACAGCATAAAGATGATCGCCTGGGCGCTGGGCAGCATCGACAGGGTCAGTTCCGGTTCGCTGCCCAGGGCATTCAGCCCCGGCGTGTCGAGGATGCGCAGGCCCTGGCGCAGCAGCGGGTGGTCGAGGTTGACCAGGGCGTGGCGCCAGGCCGGCACCAGCACCTCGCCGGGATTGCGCGTGCTTTCCAGCATGTCCGGGTGGAAGCCCAGGGCGATGGCCTGCTCGACCGGCATGGGCTTGGTCTTGGCCACCTGGATAAAGGCCTGGACCATATTGTCCGGGTCGCTGAGGTCCAGGGGGATATTCACCCAGTGCCGTGGGATGCGCTTGAACTGGGCGATGCTGGCCTCGGCGATGCGTGTTTCGATGGGCAGCAGGCGGATATAGGAGCGTTCCGAGCGCGGGTCGAAGAACAGCTCGGTGGGGCACATGGTGGTGCGCCCGGCCTGGGACGGCAGCATGCGCTGGCCGTACTGGGAGAAGAACAGGCTGTTGATCAGTTCGGTCTTGCCGCGGGAAAACTCGCCGACGAAAGCCAGGGTGATATGGTCGGTGCGCAAGAGTTTCAGCGCGCGCTCGAGCTTGGCTTCCACCGTCTCGGAGTTGAGCCGGTTATTCACCAGCCAGCTACGGTAGCGGGTGATCTCGCGCATCAGCTCGCGCTTCCAGGCGACGTAGCCATCGACCTGCTGACTGAGACGTTCCATGCTCATCCGGGCTTCCTCTGGGTAACGCATCCCTGTGGGCTGCCCCGGGCGACTGCCTGGCCCGGGCTGAGTGGAGCGCCGCTGGTTGTGCGACGCCGTGCAGAGTCGTGCAAATTTCTGCGATAAAGCCGTTGCAATCACAGCCGATCCTGGCGATTTATTCGATCAGGCTGCTCGGCATTATGCTGTTCATTTGCATGACGTCAATTGCACGTCGTTACACACCCGCCTTATGGTCGGTCAGGCCGGGCCAACGGTCAGCCCAAGCTCGTGGGGCAATGCCTGCGGCTGCCTGATGCGCACGCGCTTGTGCCGGCTCTGCGGGCCACTTTCCAGGCTGACCTGGCTCTTGCTGACGGCGAAGGCCTGGGCGAGAAAGGCCAGCAGCTGGGCATTGGCCTTGCCGTCCACCGGCGGGGCCGTGAGGCGGATCTTCAGGCGCTCGCCATGCAGCCCGGCGAACTCATCGCGGCTCGCCTTGGGCTGCAGGTGGCAGTCGAGGATCAGGTCGGCGCCGTCCCAGCGATAGAAGCTCATCAGGCGCTCGCGGTCAGATCGCCAGGCTAAGGCCTTTGTACATGCCGGTCATGATCGCCAGGTTGCGGATCACCAGCATGTCCACCAGGTTGAGCAGCAGGAAGGCGACGATAGGCGACAGGTCCAGGCCGCCCATGCTCGGCAGGATGCGGCGGATCGGCGCGAGCAGCGGTTCGCAGATCTGGTTGATCAGTTCGGCCGCCGGGTTGTGGGTGCCGGGGGCGACCCAGGAGAGGATCACGCTGATGATCAGGGCGAAGAAGAACACCTTGAGAAACAGTGCGGTGACGCCAATGACCGACCAGACCAGCAGCTGCAGCGGGTTGTCCAGCTCATAGCCGAGCAGCAGCAGGGTCAGCGCCATCAGCACCAGTTGCACCAGGATCGCCAGCATCAGGGAGGCCAA
>DASUOY010000293.1:0-4981 GCA_036276395.1 Pseudomonas sp. | reverse complement strand
GATTTCATCCTCGGACAGACCGGAGTTGGCCTTGATCACGATGGACTGAGTCTTGCCGGTCGCCTTGTCTTTCGCGCCCACGTGCAGGATGCCGTTGGCGTCGATGTCGAAGGTCACTTCGATCTGCGGTACGCCACGCGGCGCCGGCGGAATCTCGGCCAGGTCGAACTTGCCCAGGGACTTGTTCTGCGCTGCCTGCTTGCGCTCACCCTGCAGCACGTGAATGGTCACCGCGCCCTGATTGTCGTCGGCAGTGGAGAACACCTGCGACTTCTTGGTCGGGATGGTGGTGTTTTTCTCGATCAGCGCGGTCATCACGCCACCCATGGTTTCGATACCCAGGGTCAGCGGCGATACGTCGAGCAGCAGCACGTCTTTCACGTCGCCAGCCAGTACCGCGCCCTGGATAGCAGCACCCATGGCCACGGCTTCGTCCGGGTTGACGTCCTTGCGTGCTTCCTTGCCGAAGAAATCGGTAACCAGCTTCTGCACCAGCGGCATGCGGGTCTGACCGCCGACCAGGATCACATCGTTGATCTTGCCAACGTCGATACCGGCGTCTTTCAGGGCGATGCGGCACGGCTCGATGGTGCGCTGCACCAGGTCTTCCACCAGCGATTCCAGCTTGGCGCGGGAAATCTTCACGTTCAGGTGCTTAGGACCGGTGGCATCTGCGGTGATATACGGCAGGTTGACGTCGGTCTGCTGGCTGGAGGACAGCTCGATCTTGGCTTTCTCAGCGGCTTCTTTCAGGCGCTGCATGGCCAGCGGGTCACCCTTGAGGTTCATGCCGCTTTCTTTCTTGAATTCGTCGACGAGGTAGTCGATCAGACGAATGTCGAAGTCTTCACCGCCGAGGAAGGTGTCGCCGTTGGTGGCCAACACTTCGAACTGATGCTCGCCATCGACTTCGGCGATTTCGATCACGGAAACGTCGAAGGTACCACCACCCAGGTCATAAACGATCACGGTGTGGTCGCCCTTGGCCTTGTCCATACCGTAAGCCAGAGCGGCTGCGGTCGGCTCGTTGATGATGCGCTTGACGTCGAGCCCTGCGATACGGCCGGCGTCCTTGGTGGCCTGACGCTGGCTGTCGTTGAAGTACGCAGGAACGGTGATCACCGCTTCGGTCACCGGCTCGCCGAGGTAGTCTTCGGCGGTCTTCTTCATCTTCTTCAGAATTTCAGCCGATATCTGCGGCGGCGCCATTTTCTGGCCGTTTACTTCAACCCAGGCGTCATTGTTGTCAGCCTTGACGATCTTGTACGGCACCATCTGGATGTCTTTCTGCACGACCTCTTCGTCAAAACGACGACCGATCAGACGCTTTACCGCGTACAGAGTGTTGTGCGGGTTGGTCACAGCCTGGCGCTTGGCCGACTGACCAACGAGGATCTCGCCATCGTTTGCGTAGGCGATGATCGACGGCGTGGTGCGCGCGCCTTCGGCGTTCTCGATAACCTTGACGGTGCCGTTTTCCAGAATGGAGACGCAGGAGTTGGTGGTCCCCAGGTCGATACCAATAATTTTGCCCATATTCACTCTCCCGAAACTTTGATAATCCCGCCGCTGATCGTGGTCAGCGGCGCTAGCACTAAAACGCTTGACTCTTTAATGGGGGCAGCTCGGCGAATTTCAAGCCTGCTCATCAATCGATGGCGGCGCTTCGACCGGTGCCTTGCTGACCACCACCATGGCGGGGCGCAGCAGGCGACCGTTGAGCAGGTAGCCCTTCTGGAACACCTTGAGCACGGAGTTCGGCTCAACGTTGGTGCTTTCCTGCATCGCCATGGCCTGGTGATGCTCGGCATTGAACGGCGCACCATGGGGGTCAATGGCTTCCAGCTGGAAACGCTTGAGGGTGTCGTGGAACAGCTTGAGCGTCAGCTCCATGCCCTCACGTACTGCCTTGATCGCCTCATCATCCGGATTCGACAGCTCAAGGCCGCGCTCCAGGCTATCCACCACCGGCAACAGCTCGTTGGCAAATTTCTCCAGAGCGAATTTGTGCGCCTTTTCTACATCCTGCTCGGCGCGACGACGCACGTTCTGCAGATCGGCAGCCATGCGCAGCGACTGATCCTGCGCAGTGGCCAGTTGCTCTTCCAGCGCTTGCACGCGGGCAACCAGGTCATCGCCCGCAGCCGCTTCGGCAGCTGTTTGTATATCGGGGTTCTGCGTATCCAGGGTCTGTTCGTCAGCCATGCGTCTCTCCTCTTAAAATCCGACGCGAGCCTCAACTCACGTGCCTGACCGCTATATGGGGCCAAAAAATATGGTTTCAAGGACAGCAGACGGATTGTCAGCCCACAAAAAAACACTGTATAAATAACCAGACATGAACTTGGGAGGCCCTCGCCATGCTGGTGCACCTGTCCGTACACAACTACGCCATCGTTGAACACCTTGATCTAGAGCTGGACGCCGGCATGAGCGTGATCAGCGGCGAAACCGGTGCCGGCAAGTCGATCATGCTCGACGCCCTTGGCCTGTGCCTGGGTGATCGCGCCGACAGCGGCGTGGTGCGTCCCGGTGCGGACAAGGCGGACATCCTCGCCAGCTTTGACCTGCACGACATCCCCGAAGCCCGCGCCTGGCTGGCCGAGCGTGATCTGGACAATGACGGCCCGTGCATCCTCCGTCGCGTGATCACCGCCGAAGGCCGCTCGCGTGGCTATATCAACGGCTCGCCCTGCCCGCAAGGCGACCTCAAGGCCCTGGGCGAGCTGCTGATCGACATTCACAGCCAGCACGAACACCAGTCCCTGCTCAAGCCCGACACCCACCGCCGCCTGCTCGACGAATACGCCGGCAGCCAGGAACTGGCGCGCCAGGTGCAACTAGCCGCCCAACGCTGGAAGCAGACCAAGCATGAGCTGGAGCGGGTTTCCAGCATCGGCGACGAACAGCGCGCCCGCCATCAGCTGCTCAGCTACCAGCTTGAGGAGTTGGATAATCTGGCCCTGGGTGAGGATGAGCTGGAGCAGCTCGAACAAGAGCACAAGAACCTGACCAACGCCGAGAGCCTGCTCAGCGCCTGCCGCCTGGTGATCGAACAGTGCAGCGAGAATGACGCCGGCAACGTGCTGTCCGCCCTGACCAGCAGCCTCAATCGCCTTAGCACCTTCCAGGGCCAGCCCGGCGCACTGAGCGAAGCCACCAACCTGCTGGCCAGCGCGCAGATTCAGGTAGAAGAAGCGGTCGGCGAACTTAACCGCTTTCTCGACCACTTCGACGCCGACCCCGAGCG
Organism: Pseudomonas sp.; assembly: GCA_036276395.1. Classification (GTDB taxonomy): domain Bacteria; phylum Pseudomonadota; class Gammaproteobacteria; order Pseudomonadales; family Pseudomonadaceae; genus Aquipseudomonas. The sequence continues at coordinate 1,731 of DASUOY010000293.1, read as the reverse complement.
CCTGCAGCAAATGGAAGAACGCCTGGACGCCATCTACACCCTGGCGCGCAAGCACCGCATCCAGCCGACAGAGCTGGGCGCCATGCAGCAGCAACTGTTCGAGGAACTGGAAAGCCTGAATGCCGACGACCAGGCTGCCGAACGCCTAAGCGAAGAACTGGCCGCCTTCGAACGGCATTACCAGGAAAAAGCCGCGGAACTCAGCACATTGCGCAACAACGCCGCCAGCCAGCTGGCCAGCGCCGTGGAGCTGGAGATGCAGAACCTCGGCATGCCAGGTGGGCGCTTCAGCATCAAGCTGAGCGCCAATAGCAGCAGCGAGCCGCACCCCAACGGCCTGGAGCAGCTGGAATTTCTGGTCAGCGCCAACCCTGGCCAACCACTGAAGGCCCTGGCCAAGGTCGCCTCGGGCGGTGAACTGTCGCGCATCAGCCTGGCGATCCAGGTGATCACCGCACAAACCTCGCGGGTGCCAACCCTGGTCTTCGACGAAGTGGATGTCGGCATCGGCGGCCCGACCGCCGAAGTGGTCGGTCAATTACTGCGCCGCCTGGGCGAACGCGGCCAGGTCCTGACCGTCACCCACCTGCCGCAGGTGGCTGCGCAAGGCCACCAGCACCTGTTTGTGCACAAGGTGCGCGAGAGCAACGCCACCCGCACCGCGGTCAGCAAACTCAGCCCGGCACAACGGGTCGAGGAAATTGCCCGCATGCTCGGCGGCATGGACCTCACCGAAGAATCCCTGGCGCATGCCCGGCAAATGGTCGGCAGCGCCCAGGCCTGATTTAGCCAGACGCAGAAAGCAAAAAGGCGACCCACAGGTCGCCTTTTTTATGCGCGGATCAATCAGCTTTTCTTGCGCACATAGAGCACCAGGTTGTGATCGACCAGCTCGAAGCCGTGTTCGCGAACGACTTCCTTCTGGCGCTTCTCGATCTCAGGATCGAAGAATTCGATCACCTCACCGGTATCGACACAGACCATATGGTCGTGGTGGCCGCTGTCGGCCAACTCGAATACCGCATGACCGCCATCGAAGTTATGCCGAACCACCAGACCTGCGGCTTCGAATTGGGTCAGGACCCGGTAGACAGTAGCCAAACCTACGTCATCGCCCGCTTCCATCAGCGCCTTGTAGACATCTTCTGCGCTCATGTGACGCTGACCGGCGGAGTCGAGCATTTGCAGTATCTTGACCCGTGGCAGGGTCACTTTCAGGCCAGCCTTGCGTAGTTCGCTATTTTCAACCATGGTCTGCTTTCTCACGGAAGCGGCTTCGCAGCTTCCTTTATTGCGGGTATGATCCGGGGTTATATTGCCCAGCCAAGATAGTGGAAGTCGCCCACCGATGCAAAAAACCAAGCTCCTGCTGACCAGCCTCACTCTTACGGGGCTCTTCGCGCTCGCCGGTTGTTCATTCCCCGGGGTTTATAAAATCGACATCCAACAGGGCAATGTCGTGACGCAAGACATGATAGACCAGTTGCGCCCGGGAATGACCCGTCGCCAAGTGCGGTTTATCATGGGCAACCCCTTGCTCACCGACACTTTCCACGCCAATCGCTGGGACTATCTCTACAGCATCCAGCCGGGCGGCGGTCAGCGCCTGCAAGAACGTATCAGCGTCAACTTCAGCGCCGACGACCAACTGGTTGGCCTGTCGGGCGATTTTATGCCCGGCGTCAGCCGCGACCAGGCCATTCTCGGCGAAGACGGCAGCGTGATTACCCC
>DASUOY010000292.1:0-4618 GCA_036276395.1 Pseudomonas sp. | reverse complement strand
CGCGCCGTTCGCCTCGGGCTCGTCCAACGGCGCCGGCACGGCCACCGCGGCCAGCTATGCCGCCTTCGGCCTGGCCGAGGAAACCTGGTCGAGCGGCCGTGGTCCGGCCTCGAACAATGGCCTGTGCGCCTACACGCCGTCGCGCGGGGTGATCTCGGTGCGCGGCAACTGGCCGCTGACGCCAACCATGGACGTGGTGGTGCCTTACGCGCAGACCATGGCCGACCTGCTCGAAGTGCTCGACGTGGTGGTGGCGGACGACCCCGACACTCGTGGCGACCTCTGGCGCCTGCAGCCCTGGGTGCCGATACCCAAGGCCTCCGAGGTGCGCCCGGCTTCCTACCTGGAACTCGCCGCCACGGGTGATGCACTCAAGGGCAAGCGCTTCGGCGTGCCGCGCATGTTTATCAACCAGGATGAGCTGGCCGGCACCAGCGAAAAGCCGGGTATTGGCGGGCCGACCGGCCAGCGTATTCATACCCGCGACACGGTGATCGAGCTGTGGCAGCAGGCGCGCCAGGCCCTCGAAGCGGCCGGCGCCGAAGTGATAGAGGTGGATTTCCCGCTGGTCTCCAATTGCGAGGGCGATCGCCCTGGCGCCCCGACCGTGTACAACCGCGGCCTGGTGTCCAAGGAGTTCCTCCATGATGAGCTGTGGGAGCTGTCAGGCTGGGCGTTCGACGACTTCCTGCGGGCCAATGGCGATCCGAAGCTGAACAAGCTCGCCGATGTCGATGGCCCGCTGATCTTCCCCCACGACCCCGGCACGCTGCCGAATCGCGAAGACGACCTGGCCGCCGGCATGGACGAATACGTGAACATGGCCAAGCGCGGTCTGAAAAACTGGAACGAGATCGCGACGCTGCCGGACGGCCTGCGCGGCCTGGAAAAGACCCGCAAGCTCGATCTGGAAGACTGGATGGATGGCCTCGGCCTCGACGCGGTGCTGTTCCCCACCGTGGCCGACGTCGGCCCGGCCGATGCCGATATAAATCCGCAGTCGGCGGATATCGCCTGGAGCAACGGCATCTGGGTGGCCAACGGCAATCTGGCCATCCGCCACCTGGGCGTGCCCACCGTCACCGTGCCGATGGGTGTGATGGCGGATATCGGCATGCCGGTGGGGCTGACCTTCGCCGGTCGCGCCTACGACGATTCGGCGTTGCTGCGCCTGGCGGCGGCGTTCGAGGCGACGGGTTCGAAGCGCTTGGTGCCGCCGCGCACCCCGCCATTGTCGCGCCGCTAAGAATAGAACCGGTGGGGTTGGGGCTCAGCCCAATCCCGCTCGGTCCGGGCTGGGTAAACAACAAGAGTCAGGCGCTGCGGCGTTTGTGCTGTTCGAACTGCTCATGGCCATCGTCCCAGCCGGCTTCCCAGGCGGCCTTGAGCACCTCGGCGCTCTGCTTGTGCGCGCTGCCCGCTTGGCCGGTTAGGCCAGCCATATAGCCTTGCTGATAAGCCTTGTTCAGGCTTTCCAGGCTCCAGTGTCGATCGTCCGTGTCCGGCGCGGCGGTTGCCATGGGGCAAGCTCACAGTGGGTACTCCACCGCAATGCTAGCCGGATAAGCCCCATTGGGCTGGTCCGACTGTCCTGCTTTTGCCACCGCTGGCGGTTTTTGTGAGGGGGTTGGCGAAATGCCGGCTGCGTCCGAGCCGGCATTCTTCTGTGGTTATACCGCCGGGGCCAGGATGCTGGCCTGATAGGCCGCGGCAAAGCTGTCGAAGTCGCCTTGTTGCTCGGCTTCCAGTGCTGCCTGGGCGTGCAGCGACTGGCTGGCCGCGGCCTCGAAGGCGGCCTGTTGCTCGGCGCTCAGCGGTTGGCTGCGGAAGTAGTCGGCGTGGCGCTTGCTCTGGCGCAGGGCGAACTGGACAAAGCTCTGGCCCTGTTGCAGTTCGTTCAGCACCTGGGCCGAGGGTGTCAGGCTGACATCGGCGACCTTGGCTTGCTGCGCCTGCAGGGCCAGCAGGTGGGCGCTGCCGCCCTGGCTCTGGTCGAGCAGTTCGGCCAAGGGCTGGATCTGCTCCAGCAATTCACTGGCCCAGGCCTGCAGTGCCACGGGCTGGCCCTGGCGCTGCAGGTGCAGACCGGGGCGCCGGCCTTCCTTGACCACCTTGAGGAAGTTGTCGGTGCAGGCGTGGCATTCACCGCCGCTCAGCAGCGGGCTGTCGGCCAGGGCGCAGAACAGCAGGAAGGCGTCGAGAAAGCGCGCCTCGGTGAGGTCGATACCCAGAGGCAGGAAGGGGTTGATGTCCAGGCAGCGCGCCTCGACGTACTGCACGCCGCGCGCCATCAGCGCCTGGATCGGTCGTTCGCCGCTGTGGGTCACGCGCTTGGGGCGGATATTGGAGTAGTACTCGTTTTCGATCTGCAGGATGTTGGTGTTGAGCTGCAACCACTGGCCATCCTTCTTCGCGCCGATTTCCACATAGGGCGGGTAGGGCGTGCCGACCGCCTGGCGCAGGCTGTCGGTATAGCTGGTTAGGTCGTTGTAGCAGGGCGTCAGGCCGGCCTGGGCGCTGCTCTGGTAGCCCAGGTCGCTCATGCGCAGGCTGGTGGCGTAGGGCAGGTAGAGGGTGTCGGCGTCTAGTTCTTGCAGCTGGTGCGGGCGGCCGCGCATAAAGCCCTTGTGCAGTGCCGGCGAGGCCCCGAACAGGTACATCAGCAGCCAGCTGTAGCGGCGGAAGTTGCGGATCAGCGCGATATAGCGCGCCGACTGGTAATCCCGCGCGCTGCTGGTGTCACCTTCGGCCTGCTGCTGCAGCTGCCACAGTGCTTCGGGCAGGGAGAAGTTGTAGTGGATACCGGCGATGCACTGCATGGTCTTGCCGTAACGCAGGGCCAGGCCCTTGCGGTACACATACTTGAGTTCGCCGATATGCGAGCTGCCGTAGCGGGCGATCGGGATCGTCTCTTCGTCCGGCAGGGCGCAGGGCATCGACGGGCTCCACAGGTATTCGCCGTCCAGCTTGCTGTAGGCGAAACGGTGGATGCGCTCCAGGTCGGCCAGGGTCGCTTGCGGGTCAGGCTCGGCCGGGGTGATAAATTCCAGCAGCGACTCGGAGTAGTCGGTGGTGATCTGCTCGTGGGTCAGCGCCGAGCCGAGGGCGGCCGGGTGCGGGGTCAGCGCCAGCTGGCCGTCGCCATCGACGCGCAGGCATTCGCGCTCGATACCGTGCAGGCATTGGGCAAGCAGGGAGAGGTTGGCGCGCTCGCCAAGCTGGGCCAGGCGGCGGTTTAACAGGTCGCTCAAGATTGCATTCCTTCACGCATCGGTCGCCTCAATATGGGGACGACTGCGCTGCTCTACAAGGGGGCGAGAATTGCGGCGTGGCCGCTCAGTGCCGTCTTATAACCCGGCACGGATGAAGAATGTTATAGCTGGGCGCTGTGCTTTTGCGTCAGGGCGACGCGGCAGGCCGTAGGATGGGTCGAGCAGCGCGATACCCATCATGGTCGCGATGGGTATCGGTGCTGCGCACCTCAACCCATCCTACGGGTTTTGCAGTGGCTTACTTCTTCAACTGCTTGGCATTGGCAAATAGCGCCGCCATGCCGCCGCTGGCCGGGGCCGGTTTGTCCTGGCTGGAATGGCGTTCGCTGCGCGGCGCATTGCCGGCCGGCTTGCCGCCCCGTGCGCCACCGCGCGGGCCTTCGATCTTCTCGCCCGGGGTGTCGCCCATGCGCATCGACAGGGCGATGCGGTTACGCGGAATGTCGACTTCCATGACCTTGACCTTGACCACGTCGCCGGCTTTCACCGCCTCGTGAGGGTCCTTGATGAACTTCTCCGACAGCGCCGAGATATGCACCAGGCCGTCCTGGTGCACGCCGATATCGACGAAGGCGCCGAAGTTGGTCACGTTGGTCACCACGCCTTCCAGCATCATGCCCAGCTTGAGGTCATTGAGAGTTTCCACGCCTTCCTGGAACTCGGCGGTCTTGAACTCCGGGCGCGGGTCGCGGCCGGGCTTTTCCAGCTCGCTGAGGATATCGCCGATGGTCACCAGGCCGAACTTGTCGTCGGTGAACTGCTTGGGGTCGAGGCGCTTGAGGAAGGCCGAGTCACCGATCAGCGAGCGGATATCGCGGCCGGTGTCGGCAGCGATGCGCTGTACCAGCGGGTAGGTCTCGGGGTGCACGGCGGAGGCGTCCAGCGGGTTGCTGCCGTTCATCACACGGAGGAAGCCGGCGGCCTGTTCGAAGGTCTTGTCGCCGAGGCGCGGCACCTTGAGCAGTTCGGCGCGGCTGTTGAACGCGCCGTTGGCGTCGCGGTACGCGACGATATTCTGCGCCAGGGTGGTGTTCAGCCCGGAGATGCGTGCCAGCAGGGCGGCGGAGGCGGTGTTCACATCCACGCCAACGGCGTTCACGCAGTCCTCCACCACTGCATCGAGGCTGCGCGCCAGGTGCGACTGGTTGACGTCGTGCTGGTATTGCCCGACACCGATCGACTTGGGGTCGATCTTGACCAGCTCGGCCAGCGGGTCCTGCAGGCGCCGGGCGATGGAGATCGCCCCGCGCACGGTGATGTCGAGATCGGGGAACTCCTCGCGTGCAGGCTCGCTGGCGCTGTACACCGACGCGCCCGACTCGTTCACCATGACGACGGGCGTCTTC
>DASUOY010000291.1:0-6237 GCA_036276395.1 Pseudomonas sp. | reverse complement strand
CGCGCTGGCGCGCGATTTTTGCTAATGCAGGCCTCGCGCAGGCTGTCGGCACTGTTGTCATCGCTGGAAAGGGCCAACTGCCTGTAAAGCATAGCCAGTGAAACGCCGCGCCACGGCTGCCTGCACCACTTAGTCGACGATGGGTTGGCAGCCCTGGGCTGGCAGGCTATGCAGCGCCCGTTCGATCAGCTCACCGCTGCGCGCACTGCGCAGGATGCTGTTGTGATCCTCGTCGAGCAGGTACAACCGCTCGGCCTCGTCCTGGGCGGCGTTGTGCAGTTCGCTGGCCAATGGCACCACACCGTCATTGGGCTCGGTGAGCAGGCGTGAATTGCCGGCATAGCTGACCAGCAGCCACTGGCGGATATGCGCAGCCAGCGGACTGGCGAACAGCTGTTGCAGATAGGCGCTGCCCGGCGCCATGTCGCGCCACACCGGCACCTCTAGGGGAACCTGCTCTAGCCCGCTGGCGGCGGCAGGATGGCCAGCCCAGGGCGTCGCCAAGGTAATAAACAGGCACAATCGCTGGTCGCCGCTGTCGCCTAACAGTTGCAGCGCCCGGCGCGCCACCAGGCCGCCCATGCTGTGGGCAAGCACATGCATGCGCTGCGGGCCATGGCGCAACTGCACATCACGGATGCCCAGGCTGAGCATATAGGCGCTGTTGTTCAGTGGCAGGCCACTGGGATAGTGGAACAGCACGAGCTGGAAGCGCTGCAAGTCCAGATCGTCAGCCAACTCCTGCCACACACGCGGGGATGAGTTGATGCCATGTACCAGAAACAGCGGCTCCTTGTTGTTGTCCCAGGGCTCCAGCAGATACAGGCCATACCCCAGTTCGCGCATAAAGCTCAGCGGTTGCCAGGCGCCCAACTGCACGCTCTGTTCGTCGAAACGCGGATCGGCGAAGCGCACTGTTTGCAGGTAATTACGCTGCATGCGCGGCTGCTCACGGTAAAGCAGCGCCAGGCTGAGGTCGACGACCGGGGCCGCGGCCAGGTCGCTGGCGCCCAGGTGCAGCCTATTGAGCCGGCTAAGGCGCGCACGCTCGGCGGCTTCCGGTTGTACCTGCAGTGCACTGGTGCGGGGCTGGGGCAACCAGTGGCGCGGCTCGTCTTTATCCAGGATGAAATTGCCGTTGCGGTCATCGAAGGCCAGCAACTGATAGCTAGCCGGTGCTTCGTTGAAGTAGAAGGATTCACCGGGAGCGGCTATGCGGTAGCTGACCAGCCGATCATGCTCGTCGAGCAGCACGACCAGCGCGCTGCGCGCCGAATCCGCGCTTTCGAGCTGACCGGCGATCAACAGCAGCTCCTGGCGGGCCTCCTGCATCTGCCGATCCAGCTTGAGCAAGCTGCACCCTGCAATCAGCAGCAGACTGCTCAGCAGCACCCATAGTCTTGTCATCGAGTCGCCTCGTACTCGCCGGGCTAGCCCGTTGTTGCCACAGGTGGGGTCACCGCGCGCGGCCATAGCAGCGCGGCCATAAGCAGCGCATAGACAATCGCGAATAGCACATAGGCGATTCGCGTCGAGAACAGCTCCGGTGTGCTGGTCGGCAGCGGCGAGATACCCAGGCCGAACAGGATAAGAAAGGTCAGCAAACCACCGCCAAAGACCTTGGCCGCCGTGGCATTACTGACCGCCTGAGCGGCAAAGAGCAGGCTCACCAGCAACAGGGTGAGAAACAGCAGCCACAGCGTCGGGTGCAGCTCCACCAGGGTAAAGGCCAGGGCCGCAGCGATGCCGCCCAACAGGTTGATAAACAGCAACGCCAGGGCGGCGCGCCAGCTCATTGAAAGCTCCAGCTGGCTAAGCAGCGAGGCGACCGTGATGGGAATGACCATGGCCGTGGCCAGACGCGAATCGACCAGGCACAGCGTCACGATCAGCAGCAGAATGGTGGCGCTGGCCAAGGCCTGGCGCGTGGCCATCCCTGTGGCACTGGGCACGCCAGGCAAAGCCGCGGGGCTATCCCCGCCAAGGTCGGGGAGCAGGGCATACGCCGCCCAAGTCAGCAGCATGCCGCTGCAAACGGACTTGGCCAGGATCAGTACGATCGACTCGCCCAGATCGCCCTGGAAAATATCGAGCAGCGGCACGACTATGGCGATGATCAGCAGCATGGCCGGAGCCGCGCCGCCCTTGCCCATGCCTTGCGCCCAGAAGCAGCTTAAGTAGAACAGCCACAGCAGGGGCATCAGCAGCATTGGCCGTTCGCCCAGCAACCCGCTGAGAAAGATCAACAACGCACCGGCGCTGATGATCAACAGCACAGTGCCCAGGCCCTGGCGCAGTGGCGGAGGGCTGCGGCTGCCCAGGAGGAACTGGGTGGCGAACAAGGGGCCGAGAAATGGCAATACGCTGTCGGCGAGCAGCCCCAGGCTAAAGCCGCAGGCGATCGCTAACGCCACGCGCAGGCCTTGGCGCGTGCGGCGCAACTGCTCAAGCTGTTGCGCTGAGCGCCCCAAAGCCTCAGTTGACATAGGTGAGGGCTGCGACGAGTCGGGTCGTGAAGGCCCCCAAAAGATTCATCAAGGGGTTGTCCCCCGTATAAATCACCACATTGGCCTGGGAGCCATAGCGCAGGCCGACAGGGAAGGGGCCGTCCAGCACCAGGCGTACCGGAAAGCGCTGAGGCTCGCGGACCCAGCCACTCGGGTTGCGGATAGTGGGCAGCGAGGACGAGCTGTTGCCCTCCTGGGCGACCCCCCAGCCAACGCTCTCGACCCGTGCGGCAAACACCCGTCCGGGCAGGCTGTCGAAAACCAACTCCGCCGGATTGCCGGGCTGCATATGCTCCAGGCTGTTTTCCTTGAACGCAGCGGAAATCCAGATGGTTTCGGCATTGATAAAGGTCAGCGCGGGCTGAGCGGCATTCACCACCTGGCCGACGGCCAGTTGCAGGTTGCTGATCACCCCATCTGCCGGCGCAGTGACCTCGGTGCGCAGCAGGTCGAGCCTGGCCTTTTCCAGGCTGGCCAGCGCCTGCTTGATCTGCGGGTTATCGGTGCCGGCCGGGCCTAGCTCCTGGCGCGCGCGCTGCAGATCGGCCTGGGCCTTGACCACCGCGGCCTCGGCGGAATCCAGCGCGGCCTTGGTTTCCTCATAGCGGGCGCGGGCGTAAACCCCGCGCTCGATCAGCTGCATGATGCGCCGCGACTGCTCGCGCACATTGTCACGTTGGGCACGGGCGGAAACCAACTGGGCCTGGGCCGCGTCCACCGAGGCGGTACTGGCGCCCTGGTCCTGGCCGGCCTGTTCCAGACGCGCCTCCGCCTCGGCAACGGCAATCTTGTAGGGCAGGGGGTCGATACGGAACAGCACCTGCCCGGCTTTCACCCGCGCATTATCGAGCACCGCGATTTCCGCCACCCGGCCGCCAACTTCCGCGGCCATTTGCACCACATAGCCCTGTACCACGGCCTGGGATGTGGACGGGGTGCTGCGTTCCATCAAAATGGCGACCACGAACAGCACGGCAATCACCAGCGCCACGCCAAGCGCGATGCGCCTTAGCGGGTTACTGGGTGGCTGAACCTCGGCTGGCTCAGGCAAGGCCTGCGGTTCAGGTTGGGCCTGCTGTACGGGCTGATCTAGTGTTTCCGGCATATCGGCAACCCTTAATAAGGAATGTCCATAACAAGGTCGTACTCACGCCGCGTCGGCGTTGCTGACCCGCGCAGTGCGGATAAACAGCGCGCGCACCTTGTCCCAGAAATTGCCGCCCAGCACAAAGAAGCTGGCGATCAGCATGACATCGCCCAATAGCTGGAGCTGCCAGAGATTCGGCCTGAGCCCAGGCCAGAGGTTGTCGATATAGGGTTCGAGAAAGGCGCTGATCAGCGGCAGACAGAACATCAGCAAACCGATGCGATGACGCAGCGGACCGACCTCGGTTTCAGCACTGGGGGCAAGACCTGAGACGTAGCCAAATATCCGCGACTTCAATTCCTGAAAACCCGACTTACCCATGATGGCGATGGCCAGCAGCAACAGCAGCTTGTTGGCGATAAACAAGACCCCGGTCAGCGTGGCAACCTTCGAAGCCGGCACATCGGCCGCAGCCGCCATGGGCACCGTCAGCCACAGTGCCGCCATCAAACAGATAATCCCGATCCCCGATTTGAAGCGCCAGCCAGCGGGGCTGGCGGTATCTGTGGTCTGTTGTGCTGAACTCATTATCTGGATTCCTTCCGTGCAGGTTTTTATTCTTGACTGGCACAAGCCAAAGCAGAGTGGCTGGCTCAGATTTGGGGTGTTGTGGAATTTATAGTACAGAGAGCACCAAGCCACACGAACCAATAACTTCGCATAATGTATATTATGTTAAATTAATACTATGCCCGCTCAATACGGCGTCGCGGTTTCCGCCGCCAGCCCGCCATCCCACAGCCCGACCAGCTTGCCATCCGCCGTCAAGGCATAGACCACTGGGGTCGTGCCGCCCCAGTCGACGACCATCAGTCCGTTGTTGAAGCTGCCGCTACCGTCATAGCTCGCACTGCCAATGGTCCAACGCAGGTGGTATTCATTGCTCCCGCCCTCAAGCGCCATCTGGCCGGCATAGCGCGAGCCATCGCGATTGCGCCCCTCAACCCGATACAGCCCCAGCTTCGGCACCGCGGCGCTGGCTGCGGCGTAAAGGCTCAAGCGTTCGGTCGCCGTGCCATCGGCCCATTCCCCGTCGAGAACACCATCTGGCGCGAATGAATAGACCACCGGGTGAACATCGTTCCAATTCACGACCAGCATGCGCCCGGCCAGTTCGCCCTTGCCCCTGAATACATCGCGGCCGATCCACCAGGTGAAGTCGTAAAACGCGCCACGCTGCGCCAGCGCCAGCATGCCTGGATAATTTGTGCCGTCCGGGTTGGTTCCGGCCACCCTATACAGGCCAGTCAGCGTGCGCGGCTGCATCTGTTCGGGGGCCGCCGACACGGCTGAGATGGCGGCCCCCTCTTCCACAGCCTGAGCGTTGCTTGAGTCGGGGGCGGGTTTGTCCTTGGCGCCGGCCTCGCCGCGAAACACGAAGTCGCCGAAGAAGGACGACGACAGCCAGGGCGTCTGCTGGCCACTGGTTTCCTGATAGACGCCCTTGAGGGTTTTCTTGAATGTCTCTTCGAGATTGAGGTTGGGCGTCGCCAGGGCCAGTGTCAGGTGCTTGGTGTAGGGCGAGTTGCGCCCCTCGCCGTCCAGCGCCACGGCGCCGGGCGAGGTGGAATAGGAAACAAACAGGCTGGAGCTGGATTCGATACGCGACAGGCCGCTCGTTACGCCAGTGAGCGGATTGTCGCGGCAGGCATCGAGAATGATGATGTTGAGGTCGTTGCCCGACATGGCCATGGTACTGACGATCGCCGAGGCGCTGAGCGCCTTCGCCGCCAGTTCGGAGGCATCCTTGATGCCATCACCGATGGGCAGCAGGTAATTCTCCCCCGCTACCTGCACCCCATGCCCGGCAAAGAACAGCAGCCCGACACCACCCGAGGATTTCAGCCGGGCAGAAAACTGCGTCACGGCATCGAGCATGCTTTGCCGATCGGCATCGATCAGCGTGGTGGTCGAAAAGCCGGCCTCGCGCAGGGTGCGGCTCACATCGGCGGCATCGTTGGCCGGATTGAGCAGCGGCGCGAAGGAATAGGCGTTATTGCCGATCACCAGTGCCGAGCGCGCCTGGGCCAGCGCCTGAGCATGCGCCGTGGCCCAAAGCAACGCGACGGCAAGCAGTATTGCCATCAAGCGGTGTGCGCTACCCAGTCTCATCGATTCGCTCCGCAGGCAATTCGCCGTTCCGCCAGCGCCGAGTTCAATAGCGTCGCTTCGGCTGCGGCGCTGGCGCTGTTCAACCGGGTTGATTCACCCCGGCGGCCAGCCGCCAACGGCAATCAAGGCGTCCCTACTGTTATAGATGCACCTATTGCCGCTGGCCATTGCTCAGGGATGAGCTTTATTTCGCAGCGCTGCCAGCGTCTTGCGCCTGCCGCCTGCAGCGGCTGATTTATAAAACCACCCCGTCATTCCGAAACGGTCTGGCCGCCTACTGCTGCCGGCGCTGGGCTGCTTATAGACTCTACAGAGTGCACACCCGGGCAACATGTTCGGGCGCCCATCGCTAAGAGGTGCCTATGAGAATCTCGACTTTGCTGCTGGCCTGTAGCGGATTGCTGTCCATTCCAACCAGCCAGGCGGCGGATGCGCCGGCGCCTTTTATCGTGGTGTTTACCGCCCAGGCCA
>DASUOY010000290.1:0-9793 GCA_036276395.1 Pseudomonas sp. | reverse complement strand
CGCAGATCGGTGCCGGGGTAAGCATCGGCGCCCATTGTGTGGTGGGAGCGCGCTCGCGGATTGGCGAAGGTGGCTGGCTGGCGCCACGGGTTACCCTCTATCACGATGTACATATCGGTAAGCGCGTGGTGATTCAGTCCGGTGCAGTGATCGGTGGTGAGGGCTTCGGCTTTGCCAACGAGAAGGGCGTGTGGCAGAAGATCGCGCAGATAGGTGGGGTATGCATCGGTGACGACGTCGAAATCGGCGCCAATACCACCATCGACCGTGGTGCGTTGTCCGACACCCTGATAGGCAATGGGGTCAAGCTGGATAACCAGATCATGATCGCGCACAACGTGCAGATCGGCGATAACACCGCCATGGCCGGCTGTGCCGGTATCTCCGGCAGCACCAAGATCGGCAAGAACTGCATGATCGCCGGTGGTGTGGGTATGGTTGGGCATATCGAGGTGTGCGACAACGTGTTCGTCACCGGCATGACCATGGTCACCCGCTCGATCAGCGAACCTGGCTCCTATTCCTCGGGCACGGCCATGCAGCCGGCCGCCGAGTGGCGCAAGAGCGCCGCGCGTATTCGTCAGTTGGATGACATGGCGCGACGCCTGCAACAGTTGGAAAAGCAGTTGGCCGCCGTGACCTCGGGCGCAGACTCTTCATCTGATGCCTGAGCCGGCGTTTGCCGGCTTTTCTTTCTTCTCTTACAGGCTTCTCTGGAAATGATGGACATCAACGAAATTCGCGAATACCTGCCGCACCGTTATCCCTTCCTGCTGGTGGATCGTGTGGCGGAGCTGGATGTCGAAGGCAAGTGCATTCGTGCCTACAAGAATGTCAGCATCAACGAGCCTTTCTTCAACGGCCACTTCCCTGAGCACCCGATCATGCCGGGTGTGCTGATTATCGAAGCCATGGCTCAGGCGGCCGGCATTCTCGGTTTCAAGATGATGGATGCCAAGCCCAGCGACGGCACCCTGTATTACTTTGTTGGCTCGGACAAGCTACGCTTTCGCCAGCCGGTGGTGCCGGGCGATCAACTGATCCTCGAAGCCAAGTACCTGAGCAACAAGCGCAGCATCTGGAAGTTCGAGTGCAAGGCCAGTGTCGACGGCAAGGAAGTCTGCTCGGCTGAAATCATCTGTGCGGAACGCAAACTATGAGTTTGATTGACCCTCGCGCCATTATCGATCCCAGTGCCAAGCTGGCTGACGACGTAGTCGTCGGCCCTTGGTCGATTGTCGGGGCTGATGTGGAAATAGGCGAGGGTACGGTGATCGGTCCCCATGTGATCCTCAAGGGGCCGACGCGGATCGGTAAACACAACCGCATCTATCAGTTCTCCTCGGTGGGTGAAGACACTCCCGATCTCAAGTACCAGGGCGAACCGACCCGGCTGGTGATAGGCGACCACAATGTGATCCGCGAGGGGGTGACCATCCACCGCGGCACCGTGCAGGATCGCAGTGAAACCACCCTGGGCGACCACAACCTGATCATGGCCTATGCCCATATCGGCCATGACAGCGTGATCGGCAACCATTGCATCCTGGTTAATAACACTGCCCTGGCCGGGCATGTGTGGGTCGACGACTGGGCGATCCTGTCCGGCTACACCCTGGTGCACCAGTTCTGCCGTATTGGTGCGCACAGCTTCTCTGGCATGGGCACCGCGATCGGCAAGGACGTACCGGCCTTCGTCACTGTGTTCGGCAACCCGGCCGAAGCGCGCAGCATGAACTTCGAAGGCATGCGCCGCCGCGGTTTCAGCGCCGAGGCCATTGCCGCGCTGCGCCGTGCCTACAAGGTGGTCTATCGCCAGGGGCTTACCGTGGAGCAGGCGTTGGCCGAGCTGGCCGAATCCGCGGCGCAATTCCCGGAAGTGGCGATTTTCCGCGACTCCATTCAGGCCTCCAATCGCGGTATCACCCGATAATCCTATGACTCAAGCAATGCGTGTGGCGCTGGTGGCTGGCGAAGCCTCCGGCGATATCCTGGGCGCCGGTCTGATGCAGGCGCTGAAAGCCCAATACCCGCAGATCGAATTTATCGGCGTGGGCGGCCCGCTGATGCAGGCCCAGGGCTTGAATTCCTATTTCCCCATGGAGCGCCTATCGGTGATGGGCTTGGTCGAAGTACTCGGCCGCCTTCCCGAGTTGCTGTCGCGGCGCAAGCACCTGATCAAGACCCTGATCGCGGCCAAGCCGGATGTGTTTATCGGCATCGATGCGCCGGATTTCAACCTGACCCTTGAACTCAAGTTGCGTCAGGCCGGGATCAAGACCGTGCATTACGTCAGTCCGTCGGTCTGGGCCTGGCGGCAGAAGCGCGTGCTGAAGATCCGCGAGGCCTGCGATCTGATGCTTTGCCTGTTTCCTTTCGAGGCGCAGTTCTACGATGGCCATCAGGTGCCGGTGCGTTTTGTCGGTCATCCCTTGGCCGACACCATTGCTTTGCAAGCCGATCGTGCGGCGGCTCGGGTGGCCCTGGATCTGCCACAGGATCAGCCGGTAGTCGCCCTGATGCCGGGTAGCCGCGGCGGTGAAGTGGCGCGCCTGGGTAGCCTGTTTCTCGATGCCGCCGAGCGTTTGCGTACCTTGCGCCCCGGCATTCGCTTCGTTCTGCCCTGCGCCAGCCCTGAGCGGCGTGCGCAGCTCGAGCAAATGTTGATGGGCCGCGATCTGCCCTTGAGCCTGCTCGATGGCCGTTCCCACGAGGCTCTGGCCGCCTGTGATGCGGTGTTGATCGCCTCAGGTACCGCCACTCTGGAAGCGCTGCTGTACAAGCGGCCGATGGTGGTGGCGTACAAGGTGGCGCCCATGACCTACCGGATTCTCAAACGCCTGGTGCGTAGTGCCTATATTTCCCTGCCCAATCTGCTGGCCGAGCGCCTGCTGGTACCCGAGCTGATTCAGGACGCCGCCACCCCCGAGGCCTTGGCACAGTTGTTGGCGCCGCTGCTGGATGCAGGCTCGGTGCAGACCGAGGGTTTCGATGTGATTCACCGCGCCCTGCGCCGCGATGCCTCGGTCGAGGCCGCCAAGGCCGTGCTGCAACTGGCGGGGCGTGGCTGATGCAGCTCGGGCTGGATTTCACTCTGGTGCAGGAATTGGTCGCCGGTGTCGATGAGGTCGGTCGCGGCCCTCTCTGTGGTGCGGTGGTGACTGCCGCGGTGATTCTCGATCCGGCCCGGCCGATTCTCGGTCTGAATGACTCGAAGAAGCTCAGCGAAGCGCGCCGCGACAAGCTCTTCGACGAGATCCGCGAAAAGGCTCTGGCCTGGTGCATTGCCCGCGCCGAGGTGGAAGAGATCGACCAGCTGAATATCCTGCATGCCACCATGTTGGCCATGCAGCGTGCGGTCGAGGGTCTGAGTGTGACGCCCAAATTGGCCCTGATCGACGGCAACCGCTGCCCGAAGCTGCAGGTGCCCAGCGCCGCCGTGGTCAAGGGTGATAGCCAGGTACCGGCGATTGCCGCCGCCTCGATTCTGGCCAAGGTCAGCCGCGACCGCGAGATGCAGCTGTTGGATGCGCAATACCCGGGCTACGGCATAGCCGGGCACAAGGGCTATCCCACCGCCGTGCATCTGGAAGCCCTGCGTCGCCTGGGTCCGACGCCGATTCATCGGCGCTCCTTTGGCCCGGTGCGCGCGCTGCTAGAGGAGTAGGGTGGGTCGCGCCTTATCGATCCACCGAGCGCAGGGTGGATGTAGAGAGCGACATCCACCCTACGCCGCGATCCCTTGATCCGCATGCTGTTGTTTGCACCTTGGCCCGGTACAATCCGGGCCTTATCGTTTTTGTGTTTTGTATAGGACTGCCATGACCGCCTCCTTCGTCCACCTGCGTTTGCATACCGAGTTCTCCCTGGTCGACGGTCTGGTGCGGGTCAAACCGCTGATCAAGTCAGTGGCGGCAGCCGGCATGCCGGCGGTGGCGGTCACCGATATGAGCAATATGTGCTCCTTGGTGAAGTTCTATAAGGCGGCCATGGGCGGCGGCATCAAGCCGATCTGCGGCGCCGATATCTGGCTGGCCAGTGCCGAGGAAGATGGCCCGCTGAGCCGCATGACCCTGCTGGCGATGAATGCCAGGGGCTATCGCAACCTCACCGAACTAGTTTCGCGCGGTTGGAGCGAAGGGCAGAGCAATGATCTGGTGATTATCCAGCGCGACTGGGTCAAGCAAGCGGCCGAAGGCCTGATCGCCCTGTCCGGGGCGAAGGAGGGCGAAGTCGGCCATGCCTTGCTCGATGGCGAACAGGCGACGGCCGAGGCTCTGTTGTGCGAGTGGATGGAGGTGTTCCCCGAGCGCTTCTACCTGGAAGTGCAGCGCACCAACCGGGTCAACGATGAAGAGCACCTGCACGCCGCCGTGGCGCTGGCCGACAAGCTCGGTGCGCCGCTGGTGGCCACCAACGATGTGCGCTTTATCAAGCAGGACGACTTCGCCGCCCACGAAACCCGCGTGTGCATCGGCGAAGGCCGCAGCCTGGATGACCCACGGCGCCCGCGTACCTATTCCGATCAGCAATACCTGAAGAGCCCGCAGGAGATGGCGGAGTTGTTTAGTGATCTGCCGGAAGCCCTGGAAAACACCATCGAGATCGCCAAGCGCTGCAATATCGAGGTACAGCTGGGCAAGTACTTCCTGCCGGACTTCCCCGTGCCGGCCGGCATGACCATGGACGAGTACTTCCGCCAGGTCTCGTTCGAGGGCCTGGAAGAACGTCTGGCGGTGCTCTGGCCGAAGGAAACCACGCCCAATTACGAAGAGAAGCGCCAGGTCTATATCGACCGGCTGAATTTCGAGCTGGATATCATCATCCAGATGGGCTTCCCCGGATATTTTTTGATCGTAATGGACTTTATCAAGTGGGCGAAGAACAACGGCGTGCCGGTGGGCCCGGGCCGTGGGTCGGGTGCCGGCTCGCTGGTGGCCTACGTGCAGAAGATCACCGACCTCGACCCGCTGGCCTATGACCTGCTATTCGAACGCTTCCTCAACCCGGAACGGGTCTCCATGCCCGACTTCGACGTCGACTTCTGCATGGACGGTCGTGACCGGGTAATCGATTACGTGGCCGAGAAATACGGCCGTAATGCGGTCAGCCAGATCATCACCTTCGGCACCATGGCGGCCAAGGCGGTGGTGCGCGACGTGGCGCGGGCCCAGGGCAAGTCTTACGGCCTGGCCGACCGCCTGTCGAAGATGATCCCCTTCGAAGTCGGCATGACCCTGGAAAAAGCCTACGAGATGGAGGAGCCGCTGCGCGACTTCCTCAAGGTCGACGAGGACGCCCGGGAAATCTGGGAGATGTCGCTCAAGCTCGAAGGCATCTGCCGCGGTACCGGCAAGCATGCGGGCGGTGTCGTAATCGCGCCGACCAAACTTACCGACTTCTCGCCGATTGCCTGCGATGACGAGGGCGGCGGCCTGGTCACCCAGTTCGACAAGGACGACGTGGAATCCGCCGGCCTGGTGAAGTTCGACTTCCTCGGCCTGCGCACCCTGACCATCATCAAGTGGGCGATGGAAACCATTCACCGCGAGCAGCGGCGCAAGGGCGTGGCCGAGCAGGATCTGGTCAATATCGACTTTATCCCGCTGGACGACAAAGCGACCTACGCCATGCTGCAGAAGGCGGAAACCACTGCGGTGTTCCAGCTTGAATCGCGCGGCATGAAAGAGTTGATCAAGAAGCTCAAGCCCGACTGCCTGGAAGACATGATCGCCCTGGTGGCACTGTTCCGCCCCGACCCGCTGCAGTCGGGCATGGTGGACGACTTTATCAACCGCAAGCACGGCCGCGAGCCGATTTCCTACCCGCACCAGGACTACCAGTACGCGGGCCTGGAACCGGTGCTCAAGCCCACTTACGGCATCATCCTGTACCAGGAACAGGTGATGCAGATCGCCCAGGTGATGGCCGGCTATACCCTGGGTGGCGCCGACATGCTGCGCCGCGCCATGGGTAAGAAGAAGCCCGAGGAGATGGCCAAGCAGCGCGGCGGCTTTATCGAAGGCTGCGCCAGCAACGGTATCGATGCGAACCTGGCGGGCAATATCTTCGACCTCGTAGAGAAATTTGCGGGCTACGGCTTCAACAAATCCCACTCCGCCGCCTACGGCCTGGTTTCCTACCAGACCGCCTGGCTCAAGGCCCATTACCCCGCGCCTTTTATGGCCGCGGTGCTCTCGGCGGATATGCACAACACCGACAAGGTGGTGACCCTGATCGAGGAGTGCCGCAGCATGAAGCTGCGCCTCGATGCGCCGGATGTGAATATCTCCGAGTTCAAGTTCACGGTTAACAACGAGGGCTGGATCATCTACGGCCTGGGCGCGATCAAGGGCGTCGGCGAGGGGCCGGTGGAGGCCATAGTCGAGGCGCGCCAGGAAGGGCCGTTCAAGGATCTGTTCGACTTCTGCTCGCGGGTCGATCTCAAACGCATCAACAAGCGCACCCTCGAAGCACTGATCCGCAGCGGCGCGCTGGACCGTCTTGGGCCGCATTTTCATGAAGAGCTGAAGGCCTACAAGGCCAATATCGACCGTAATCGCGCGGTATTGCTAGGCGCGATGGAGGAGGCCGTGCAGGCGGCCGAACAGACCGCGCGCAGCGCCGAGAGCGGGCATATGGATCTGTTCGGCGGGGTGTTCGCCGATGCCGAGGCGGACGTCTACGTCAATCACCTGCGCGCCCGCGAGTTGACCCTTAAGGAACGTCTCAAGGGCGAGAAAGACACCCTGGGCCTGTACCTCACCGGTCACCCGATAGACGAATACGAGGGTGAGGTGCGGCGTTTCGCCCGCCAGCGCATCGTCGATCTCAAGGCGGCCCGGGGTGATCAGACCGTCGCCGGCCTGGTGGTCAACCTGCGGGTGATGAAGAACAAAAAGGGTGACAAGATGGGCTTTATCACCCTGGACGACCGCTCCGGGCGGATCGAAGCCTCCTTGTTTGCCGAAGCTTTCAACAGTGCCCAGGCCCTGTTGCAGACCGACGCCCTGGTGGTGGTGGAAGGCGAGGTGAGCAATGACGACTTCTCCGGTGGCCTGCGCCTGCGGGCGAAACGGGTGATGAGCCTGGAGGAAGCCCGCACAGGGTTGGCCGACAGCCTGCGTCTGCAAGTGGCCAGCGAGGCCCTCAAGGGTGACCGCCTGCGCTGGTTGGCCGAGCTGTGCACGCGCCATCGCGGTGCCTGCCCGATCACCGTGGACTACAGCGGCAGCGATGCCAAAGCGCAGTTGCAGTTCGGCGAAGGCTGGCGAATCGAGCCGGCGGACAGTCTGATTCAGACATTGCGTGACCAGTTCGGCCGCGACAACGTCTTTCTGCACTACCGCTGATTTGCGGGGCTTAAGTCCCGCTTGTCGGTCGTGACACTGCGTAGGCTGTGCATTGGTGCGCAGACCTGGTGTCGACCTGAGTGCGCCTGCTGCTATAAGGTAGGGCGCGAAAATGGATACAGCTCCCCGGCCACTTGGCCGTCGACGCAAGACGGATGACTATGAACCCGAATTTTCTCGATTTCGAACAGCCGATCGCCGACCTGCAAGCCAAGATCGAAGAGCTTCGCCTGGTTGGTAACGACAACTCGTTGAACATCAGCGATGAAATCGCCCGCCTGCAGGACAAGAGCAGCGCCCTGACCGAAAGCATTTTCGGCAACCTGAGCAGCTGGCAAATCGCCCAGATGGCCCGCCACCCGCGTCGGCCTTATACCCTCGATTACCTGCAGCACATCTTTACCGAGTTCGATGAGCTGCACGGTGACCGGCATTTCTCCGATGACCCGGCCATTGTCGGTGGCGTGGCGCGCCTGGATGGCGAGCCGGTGATGGTTATCGGCCACCAGAAGGGCCGCGAGATTCGTGAGAAGGTGCGCCGCAACTTCGGCATGCCGCGTCCTGAAGGCTACCGCAAGGCCTGTCGCCTGATGGAAATGGCCGAGCGCTTCAAGATGCCGATCCTGACCTTTATCGACACCCCGGGCGCCTATCCGGGTATCGACGCCGAAGAGCGTGGGCAGAGCGAGGCTATCGCCTGGAACCTGCGGGTGATGGCGCGCCTGAAGACGCCGATCATCGCCACCGTTATCGGTGAGGGTGGTTCCGGCGGTGCCTTGGCGATTGGCGTGTGCGACCAGCTCAATATGCTGCAGTACTCCACCTACTCGGTGATCTCGCCGGAAGGCTGTGCCTCGATTCTGTGGAAAACCGCCGAGAAGGCCCCGGATGCCGCCGAAGCCATGGGCATCACCGCCGAGCGTCTGAAAGGCCTGGGCATTGTCGATCAGGTGATCAATGAGCCCCTGGGCGGCGCTCACAGCGACCCGGCAGGCGCTGCCGAGGCGATTCGCCAGGCTCTGCTGGTCCAGCTGAAAAAGCTCAAGGCCTTGGATACGGACGCTTTGCTGGCGCGTCGCTACGAGCGTTTGATGAGCTACGGCATCGCCTAAATGAGCCTGAGCGCCAGGTTGCTGGACTCCCTGGCGCCCTGGCGCGCGGCGCCGGCATGGCGGGTCGCCCTCTCCGGCGGTCTCGACTCCACGGTACTTCTGCATCTATTGGCTGGCCTCGCGCAACGCGAGGCATTGCCGCCACTTTCCGCCATTCATATTCATCACGGCTTGCAGGCTGCGGCCGATGCCTGGCCGGCCCATTGCCATGAGCTGTGCGCGGCCTTGGCCGTGCCGCTTCAGGTTACGTATGTGCAGGTGTCGCCGGGCGCCAGTCTCGAACGGGCGGCGCGTGACGCCCGCTATGGGGCATTCGCCGCGGCGCTGGCGCCCGGCGAGGTGCTGCTGAGCGCACAGCATCGTGACGATCAGGCCGAAACCCTGCTGTTTCGCCTGCTGCGTGGTGCCGGTGTGCAGGGCCTGTCCGCCATGCCGATGAGCCGGCCGTTGGGGCAGGGGCATTTGCTCAGGCCGCTGCTGCAGTGCTCGCGCGCCGAACTGCAGGCCTATGCCGAGGCTCATCGGCTGAGCTGGGTGGAAGACCCGTCGAATGCCGATGAGCGCTTCTCCCGTAATTATTTACGCCGGCAGGTGTTGCCGACGCTGCTCAAGCGTTGGCCCCAGGCGGCAAGCAATATGGCGCGTAGCGCCGCCCATATGGGCGAGGCCGCTTTGTTGCTCGATGAGCTGGCGCAGCAGGATTTGCTCAAGGCCCAGGCCCCTGGGCTGCATCCCTGGCTGGGGTTGCCGAGCTTGGGGTTGCCGGCATTGCGTGAGCTGAGTGAGCCCCGTCAGCGCAATGCCTTGCGTTACTGGTTGCGTGAGCGCACGGCGCTGCCCGACAGCGAGCACTGGGCCGGCTGGCGGGCGCTGCGCGATGCGGCGGTCGATGCGGCGCCGGTGTGGCGTCTGGCCGCAGGAGAGCTGCGCCGTAGCGATCAGGCGCTATGCTGGCTGGCGGGTCAGTGGTTGGACGCGCCGCCGCCGCTGGATCTAGCCGTGCACAGTGCTCAGCCGCTTGGCCTGCCTGGCAATGGCCAGGTTCGCGTCGAAGGGCAGTTGCCACCGGGCGACTGGCGCCTGGCCTATCGCCAGGGTGGCGAGCAGATGCTGGTGGCGGGGCGCGGGCGGCGGGATTTAAAGCGTTTGCTTAACGAGCGCAGGCTGCCGACTTTTGTCCGCGAGCGTTTGCCGATTTTATTGAATAACGGCCAGCCGGTGGCGCTGGCCAATCTGCCGGGCTTGGATGGGCCGGCCGATGGCAGTTGGCGATTGATCTGGCTGCCACCGGGCGGTGATCAAGGTTTGAGCTGCTAAGGCCTTTCCGGT
>DASUOY010000289.1:0-2542 GCA_036276395.1 Pseudomonas sp. | reverse complement strand
ACACCTTTCGAACGGATCAGCCGCACCACCTGCTCCAGGCGTTCCTGCAAGGCCTTCGGGGTGTCGGCGAAGAGCAGATGGGCCTCGTCGAAGAACAGCGCCAGCAGTGGCTTGTCGGCATCGCCGCGCTCGTGCAGTTGCTCGAACAACTCGGCCAGCAACCAGAGCAGGAAGGTCGCATAGACCTTGGGCGCCTCATGCACCAGGAGGCTGGCGTCGAGCAGGTGGATACGCCCGCGACCGTCGGCATCGGGGTGCAAAATGTCTTCAAGCTGCAATGCCGGCTCGCCAAAGAGAGCATCGGCACCTTGTTGCTCCAGGCTGGAGAGTTTGCGCAACAGAGCCTGGGAAGAGGTTGCGGTAAACAGCGCACTGTCCTCGCCGAGCACCTCTGGGCTGTTTTTCAGGTGCGCCAGCAACGCCTTGAGGTCCTTCAAGTCGAGCAACAGTAAACCCTCGCGGTCCGCCACCTTGAACGCGGCATAGAGGGCGGCCTGCTGGCTGTCGGTCAGCTCCAGCAACGCACCGAGCAACAAGGGTCCCATCTCGCTCAAGGTGGTGCGCAGCGGGTGGCCGCTGTGGCCCTGCACATCCCACAGCGAAAGCGGATAGGCCCGGGACTGGTGACCGAGCCAGGGCATGCTGGCGATGCGCTCGGCGACCTTGCCCTGGGGATTGCCCGCAGCGCCCAGGCCGCACAGATCGCCTTTGACATCGGCGGCGAACACCGCCACCCCGGCATCGCTGAAACTCTCGATCAGGCGCTGCAGGGTCACCGTTTTCCCGGTACCCGTGGCCCCGGCGATCAGGCCGTGACGATTGGCCAGACGCAGTGACTGCGTGACGGCCTGCCCATCCACCCCCGCCCCCAGCACCAACTGATTGCTCGCCGCCATTTTTTCCTCCTGGATTAAAGCTTTATGACCAATGCGCCGACATATTCAGCAACGCCGCAAGGGCGTCACCCTCGCCTAATATCAGCACAAGACTGATGCCTGACCACACCGGACGCAAGAAGCCATGACCAATAACCTGAAGTTCAGCCACAAGATTCTGCTGGCCGCCTCCGCCGTGGTGCTGGCGGCCTTTGCCCTGTTCACCCTGTACAACGACTACCTGCAACGCAATGCGATACGCGCCGACCTGGAAAGCTATCTGCATGAAATGGGCAACGTCACCGCCAGCAATATCCACAACTGGCTGTCGGGGCGCATCCTGCTGGTGGAAAGCACCGCCCAGTCGATTGCCAGGAACAGCGAACCCGAGCAGCTCGTCGGCCTGCTGGAACAGAAAGCCCTGTCCTCGACCTTCGCCTTCACTTACCTCGGCAGCAGCGAGGGTGTCTTTACCGCGCGCCCGGTCAGCGAGATGCCGGAAGGCTACGACCCGCGCGTACGCCCCTGGTACAAGGACGCCATGGCTGCCGGCGCCACCACCCTCACCGAACCCTACGTGGATGCGTCGACCGGCGAGCTGATCATCACCATCGCCACCCCGGCCAAACCTGCCGGCGTAGTCGGCGGCGACCTGAGCCTGACCACCCTGGTGGAGATCATTAACTCCCTGGACTTCAACGGCATCGGCTATGCCTTTCTGGTCAGCGCCGACGGCAAGATCCTGGTCCATCCGGACAAAGAGCTGGTAATGAAGAGTCTGGCCGAAGCCTTCCCGCAGAACACCCCAATCATCGGCAATGACTTCAGCGAAGCGGACGTGGACGGCAATACCCGCATATTCACCTTTACCCCAGTCAAGGGCCTGCCCTCGGTCAACTGGTATGTCGGCCTGTCCATCGACAAGACCAAGGCCTATGCGGCGCTCAGTGACTTCCGCGCCTCGGCCATAGTCGCCACGCTGATCGCCGTGGTGCTGATCATCCTGCTGCTGAGCATGCTGATCAGCGTGCTGATGAAACCGCTGACCGTGATGGGCAAGGCCATGGAGGATATCGCCCAGGGCGAGGGCGACCTGACCAAGCGCCTGAGCATCCAGTCCAACGACGAATTCGGCCGACTGGCCACCGCCTTCAACCGCTTTGTCGAACGCATCCACAGCTCGATTCGCGAAGTGTCCTCGGCCACCAGCCAGGTCAACGAAGTGGCCCAGCGCGTGGTGGGCGCCTCCAACTCCTCGATGCTCAACTCCGATGAGCAGGCCAGCCGTACCAACAGCGTGGCGGCGGCTATCAATCAGCTGGGCGCGGCCGCCCAGGAAATCGCCCGCAACGCCGCCGACGCCTCGACCCAGGCCTCCGATGCGCGGCAACAGGCCGAGGACGGCCGCCAGGTGGTGGAAAAAACCATCCGCGCGATGAATGAGCTGTCCGGCAAGATCAGCGCCTCCTGCGGCAATATCGAAACCCTTAACAGCAAGACGGTGAACATCGGCCAGATCCTCGAAGTGATCAAGAGCATCTCCCAGCAAACCCACCTGCTGGCGCTCAATGCCGCCATCGAAGCCGCGCGCGCGGGCGAGGCCGGCCGTGGTTTCGCGGTGGTGGCCGACGAGGTGCGCAACCTGGCCCACCGCACCCAGGAGTCGG